>NZ_CP090953.1:1755000-2037500 GCF_021513175.1 Sphingomonas sp. S2-65
CCTCGACCACCGGCAAGTGGCGGATGCGGCGGCGAGTCATCAGCGCGAGGGCGGCGAGAACCGACTCGACGCGGGTGACGGTAATCGCGGGGGCGGTCATCACGTCACGCACCGGGCGGCCGAGCGCCGCGGCGCCGTCCTTCGCCAAGCAATGGATCACATCGCGTTCGGAGAAGATGCCGGCGACTTCGCCGTTCTGCATCACCGGCACAGCGCCGATGCGGCGTTCGGACAGGAGGGCGGCGGCTTCGGTCACCGTTCGCTCCGCGTCGATCGAGACGACGTCGTGCCCCTTGCCTTCGAGGATCGCCGCGATGGTCATTGGCCGACTCCACCTTACATCTGAGGCGGTTGTTTCTCCCATGATTCGGGCGCAATTGCAAAGCCATGCCCGAGCATGAGCAAGACCTGGACGATCCCACTTACGCTGCCTTCGCCTGGGGGCGGTTCAAGCGGATCCTGTGGTGGATGACGGGTGCCGCGCTGCTGGCGACGGGACTTGCGGAGCTGGCGCTCTACTGGTCGCTGGGCGGGCTCGACTGGGTGACCGCAACGGCGACGTTCCTGGGCGTGTTCCTGACGATCATGCTGACCGCGGCGCTGATGGGACTGATGTTCCTGTCGTCGGGCAGCGGGCATGACGATCGAGTCGAGGATCCGCTTAGGGACCAAATAGATATCGGCGACTGAGCTTGAGCCCAGCCGCCGATCAAATGGAGCTTCTTGTTGACGCCCGCGACAAGGGCGCGAAGGGCGTCAGGCGACGGGGGCTTCGGCGTCCTCAGCCCGCGGCGTGCGCCGGCGGCGCGGTTTTTTCGGTTCTTCCTCAGACACTTGCGCCGACACTACGTCGCCGAGCGCGGGCGGCAGGACCGCGAGATCCAGCCCCTCGCCGCTATCCGACGCGAGCGGAGCCGAAACGGCCTCGTCGCGGCGCGGGCGACGGGTGCGGCGGGGCCGCTCGGCCTCGTCACGAACCTCGGCCGGAGCCTGAACCTCGGAGAATTCCGCTGCTTCCACAAGGGCTTGGCCGTTTGGCTGCGGGTTGGCGACATTGCCATTGGCATAGCCGTTGCGGCGATCGCGAGTGTCGCGGCCTTCGCGATTCTCGCGTGGTTCCCGCTCGCGATATTCACGGTTTTCGCGGTTTTCGCCGCGCGATTCGCGTGCTTCACGCGGTTCGCGCTGCTCACGAGGCTCACGCTGCTGGCGCGGTTCCTGCTGCTGCTGCGGCTGCTGCTGCTGGTCGTTGCCGTCGCCTTCGAACCCGAAATCGTCGTCGTTGCCGTCCATGTCGTCGCGCGGGCGGCGCTGCTGATTCTGCTCCTCGAAGCGCGAGCGGGTTTCGCTCAGCACCCGGAAATAGTGATCGGCGAACTGGAGGTAATATTCGGTGTTGACGCGGTCGCCCTGGCGCTGCGCGTCGGAGGCCAGGTTCTTGTACTTTTCGTGCAGCTGGGCGGCATTGCCCCGCGCGCGATTGTCGATGCGACTGCCATTGCCCTGGTTCGAATTGCCGCCACCGGGGCGCTGCTGCTGACCACCACGGCCGCGACGGCGGCCGTTAGGCTGACGATTGTTCATCAAGGTCTGTTTGTCCTGTCTACCTAAGCCGTCCGTCGATCCATCAGCGGTCCCGGATGCACGTTACACTCGCGGCAAGCCCCGGAAACACCGGTTCCTGCCGTCTGCCATGGCCGCCGGACTGCAGCGGCACGCATGACTTGGAGGGGGCGATCGCCCCAAAATTCAACGACGTAATCTGACGTGGTTGAAGTTGCTTTGCCCCGTCCGCGTTCTTAGCCGGTGCAGCATCGATCTCCAAGTGGAAATATGGGGTGCCAAATAGCCGGTTCAAGTGAGCCGCACCGCCCGGGGACGGTCGCCAAGATCGCGGTACAGCTGGGTAGCCAACCCATGTTGGGCAGCGAGCGCACAGACCGCTTCCGCCTGGGTCCAGCCGATCTCCAGCAGCGCGCACCCGCCCGGCGCGAGCAGGCCGGGGAGCGCGGGAACGATGCGGCGATAGTCGTCGAGCCCGTCGGCGCCGGCGAACAGCGCCGAGGCGGGTTCGTGGTCGCGCACCTCGCGCGGGAGCGCTTCCCGCGTGCCGATATAAGGCGGGTTGGCGAGGATTAGGTCGAACTGGCCGGCAAGGCCCCCGGTCCAGTCGCCGAGGCGGAAGGCCGCGCGGGGCGCGAGCCCGAGGCGCTCGGCATTGCGGCGGGCATAGACGAGCGCCGGTTCGGAAGCGTCGATGCCGAGACCCTCGGCGTCGGGCCATTGGTCGAGCGCGGCGAGCAGCAGCGTGCCCGGGCCGGTGCCGAGATCGAGGATCGTGCGCGGGGTTCGCCTGGCGAAATGCTCCAGCGCGGCTTCGAGCAGGGTTTCGCTGTCGGGCCGCGGGATCAGGGCGCCGGGGCCGACTTCGAGGTCGATGGTCCAGAAGGCGCGGGTGCCGGTGATGTAGGCGACGGGTTCGTGCGCGAGGCGGCGCTGGAGCAATGCGGGGAAGCCGGCGGGAGTGGCGGCGTCCAGATGGCGCAGGAGGAGGTCGTCGCGGGTGGTGCCGAGCGCGTGCGCCATGAGGAGTTCGGCGTCGAGGCGGGGGGTTGGGGTGATGTTGGTTAGGAGGCGAGTCGCTTCCGCTAGGGCTGACCGCACTCCCTCTCTCCGCTCGCGGGGAGAGGGTTGGGGAGAGGGGAGTCTGCCGCGGGCGAGTCGCTTGGATTGGATGTCATGCCCCTCTCCCCCTACCAGTGTCGGACGGGGATAGGGAGAAGCAGGGCCTTTTCTTCGCCATCTTTCGGATTGAGCTCCAGTCTTCCTGTCACCCCGGCCTTGAGCCGGGGTCCCGCTATGTTGAGCCGGCAGAAGAAGCGGGACCCCGGCTCAAGGCCGGGGTGACGGAGAAGGGAGGCGGGGGAGAGGGAGGTGGAAGTTGGCTCAGGCGATTCTAGGGGTCGGACGTCGTGCCCCTCTCCCCTGCCCTCTCCCCGCAAGCGGAGAGAGGGAGAATGTGTTGTGCCTGGCAGCCCTCGCTGTCCTCTGTCATCCCGGCCTTGAGCCGGGATCCCGCTTCTTCTTCTGCCCGCTTGAAGTTTGCGGCTTCTTTCATCCACGCGCAACTAGAGGCAAGCGGTTTGCGGCTTTCGGATCCTCCCCCGGAGGGGGAGGTGGCAGCTCGAAGGGCTGACGGAGGGGTAGCTATCCACTGGCGATGTCGCCTGCGGAGAATACCCCTCCACCATGCTGCGCATGGTCCCCCTCCCCCTCCGGGGGAGGATTGAGGTTACCCATCCAGCTGGGCCAGGCGGTCGGCTTCGTCCTGGGCGATCAGGGCGCCGATCAGTTCGTCGAGTTCGCCTTCGAGGATTTCGGGGAGGCGATGCAGCGTCAGGTTGATGCGGTGGTCGGTCACGCGGCCCTGGCCGAAATTGTAGGTGCGGATGCGTTCGGAGCGGTCGCCCGAGCCGACCATCGAGCGGCGGGCGCCGGTGCGCTCGGCGGCGAGGCGTTCGCGTTCGCGTTCGTAGAGGCGGGTGCGGAGCACCTTCATCGCCTTGGCCTTGTTCTTGATCTGCGAGCGTTCGTCCTGCTGGATCACGATCGTGCCAGTGGGCAAGTGCGTGATGCGCACGGCGCTGTCGGTGGTGTTGACCCCCTGCCCGCCCGGCCCGGAGGCGCGGAAGATGTCGATGCGGAGGTCCTTTTCGTCGATCTTCAAATCGACATCCTCGGCCTCGGGCAGGACCGCGACGGTGGCAGCGGAGGTGTGGATGCGGCCGCCGGCTTCGGTGGCGGGGACGCGCTGGACGCGGTGGACGCCGCTCTCGAACTTGAGCTTGGCGAACACGCCGGTGCCGGTGACCGAGGCGACGACTTCCTTGAAGCCGCCGGCTTCGGAACTGCTGGCCGAGATCAGTTCGATCCGCCAGCCCATCCGCTCGGCATAGCGCTGATACATGCGCAGCAAGTCGCCGGCGAAGAGCGCGGCTTCGTCGCCGCCGGTGCCCGCGCGGATTTCGAGCATTGCCGGGCGCTCGTCGGCGGCGTCGCGCGGGAGCAGCGAGAGGGCCAAGCCACGCTCGGCGCTGGCAAGCGCGTCGTGATTGGCGCGCAGCTCCTCATTGGCCATGGCGCGCATTTCTTCGTCGCTGTCCTGCGCCATCGCCTGGAGCGATTCGGTTTCGGCGCGCAGGCGGCGGACTTCGCCGGCGGCGACCGCGACGGGCTCGAGCTCGGCATATTCCTTCGAGACCTGGACGAAGCGGTCGCCGGGCAAGTCGCCGGTCGCCATCTGCGCCTGCAACTCGTCGCGGCGCGCCTCGATCGCGGCGATGCGGTCGGCGGGGATGGAGATCATAGCGACTTGGGCCGTAACAGCACTATTCCGTCAGAGCCTGCAGCTGGAGCCGCTTCGAAAGCCCCACTCAGCGCCTCGTAAATGCGCTTGCTCAACTCACCGTCCACCTCTGCGTCGGACGCATACCGGATGGTTGCGATTGCTGGATCATCAGCCGCTAGATCTTCAGGCGTGACGACATCGTTGGGCTCCCATCGCCGGAGACTGATACGCGCTCTCGCATTCGCCTTCTGTGCTAATTCAAACTGGCGCTTTGGCTTACCTTTGAATGGTCCCGCAAACGAAAGGCCGGCGCGACGAAGAGCTGCGGCTATTCTAATCAGCTCGACATCAGAACGACCGCTCTCATCAATAAGGGCAATAGGTCGATCACTTTGATCCTCGCGCAACTCCGCAAGCCACATGAGCCGTTCGACACCGGCTGCCCAGCCCACGCCGGCGGTTTCCGGGCCACCGAGCGAGCCGATCAGGCCGTCATAGCGGCCGCCGGCGAGCACGGTGCCCTGCGCGCCGAGGCGGTCGGTGACGAATTCGAAGGCGGTGTGGCGGTAATAATCGAGGCCGCGGACCAGGCGGCTGTTGCGGGTCCAGGCGACGCCGGCGGCGTCGAGGCCGTCGGTCACTGCCTTGAAGAAGCTTGCGGCTTCCTCGGTCAAATACGCGTCGATATCCGGGGCGCTGTCGGCGACGGCGCGGTCGCCGGGATCCTTCGAATCGAGGATGCGCATCGGGTTCTTTTCCAGACGCGTCAGGCTGTCCTGCGACAGCTGGCCCTTGTGCGCTTCGAAATGGGCGACCAACGCAGTGCGCCAGGCGTCGCGGGTTTCGGCGTCGCCGAGCGTGTTGAGCTGGAGCGTGACGCCTTCGTGGATGCCCAGATCGTGGAGGAGCTGGTCGGCGAGGACGAGCAGCTCGACATCGGCGGCGGGCTCGGGCGCGCCGATGATCTCGGCGTCGATCTGGTGGAACTGGCGGAAGCGGCCCTTTTGCGGGCGTTCGTAGCGGAACACCGGGCCCGAGGTGGCGAGCTTGAGCGGCGCGTATTGCTGCCAGCCCTCGGTGATGTAGGCGCGGGCGATGCCGGCGGTGAATTCGGGGCGCAGAGTGATCGAGTCACCCCCGCGATCCTCGAAAGTGTACATCTCTTTAGAGACCACATCCGACGTTTCGCCCATCGAGCGGGCGAAGACGTTCGTCGCCTCGAAGATCGGGATCTCCAGCCGCTGGAAGCAATAGAGCCGGCGGACGCGATCGAACGCGTCGAGCACGGTGGCGAAGCGGCGCTGCTCTTCGCCGAAGATGTCTTGGGTGCCCCGGATGCGCTTGGGGGTTTCGATGCGTGCCATTTGGGGCGGGCTGATACGGGGTTTGCAGGCGGGCGGGAAGAGGGGATGCGAAGGACTTTCCCCCTCCCTGAAAGGGAGGGGATAGAGGGGTGGGTCTGGCGGAGGCCGGGGCTCGATGCCCCGGGCTTCGCTTTCGCTCGACCGGCAGGAGCGCGGCTTCGCCGCGCACCCACCCCCAGCCCCTCCCTTGCAGGGAGGGGAGCGAGGAAGAAGAAATCTTTAGAAGCCCCTTCACATCGCGTTCCGCGCGCCCATATTCCTGTTCGAGTTCAACAACATGGAAGGAGGTGATCTGATGTCTCATTGCACCATGCCGCTCGCGGCGCCCAAGGCTTCAGTTCGCTTCGGCGCACTTTTCGCCTGAAGGCATAAGTAGACATAGTCGCTCGCCGCAGCGGCTAGGCAATGGAAAGGCCGTCTCCCCCCAGGAGGCGGCCTTTTGTCTTTTCGTGCCAATAGCCTGACACATCCTGATACATTTATGCTGTAGATGCCTGCCACCCAGCGCCCTATGGGCGTTGTTTCCTCACTGAATTTTGCCCTGTGCGGGCCAGCAGAGCGGGTCAGAACATCTTGCAGCATCCCCATTCGACGAGCCGCCGCCGATCCACGGTCCTTTTGCTGGCGGCGGCGTCGCTGCTGGCGTCGTGCGGGGGCAGCAAGGATCCCGCGCAGAAGGGCGGCGGGCGCGGCCCGAGCGGCCCGGCGCAGGTGGGCTATGTGGTGGTGCAGCCGAGCAGCGTGCCGGTGACGACCGAGCTGGCCGGGCGGGTGACCGCGTACCAGATGTCCGAGGTGCGGCCGCAGGTGGCGGGCATCCTGCAGAAAAGGTTCTTCACCGAAGGATCGGTGGTGCGGGCCGGGCAGACGCTCTACCAGATCGATCCCAGCATCTATCAGGCGCAGGCCGCGCAGGCGCAGGCGAACCTGCAGAGCGCGCAGGCCAATGCCAGTGCCGCGCGCATCCGGGCGCAGCGTTATCGCCCGCTCGCGCAGATGGAGGCGGTGAGCCAGCAGGAATATACCGACGTCGCCGCGCAGGCGCAGCAGGCCAACGCCGCGGTCGCGCAGAACAATGCCGCGGTGCAGACCGCGCGGATCAATTTGCGCTTCACCAAGGTGCCCGCGCCGATCACCGGCCGGATCGGCCGCTCGCTGGTGACCGAGGGCGCGCTGGTGACGACCAACCAGGCCGATCCGCTGGCGGTGATCCAGCGGCTGGACCCGATCTTCGTCGACATCCAGCAATCGAGCGCGGACATGCTGGCGCTGCGCAAGGCGCTGGCCAAAGGCGGGGCGATCCCGGGATCGGCCACCGTGCGGCTGGTGCTGGAGGATGGCAGCGATTTCGGGCGGACCGGGACGGTCGAGTTTTCCGAAGTGGTGGTCAATCAGAACACCGGCACGGTGACGCTGCGTGCGCGCTTCGCCAATCCGGAAGGGTTGTTGCTGCCGGGCATGTTCGTGCGCGCGCAGTTCGCCCAGTCGATCGATACCCAGGCGTTCCTGGTACCGCAGGCGGGCGTGTCGCGCGATCCCAAGGGCGCGGCGACGGTCTATGTCGTCGGGCCGGGCAACCGCGCGGTGGCGCGGACGGTGGTCGCGGAACGGACCCAGGGCGCCTATTGGGTGGTGACCCAGGGACTGGCGCCGGGCGACAAGGTTATCGTGCAGGGCACCGCCAATCTGCGCCCCGATGCCGAAATCCGGCCGGTGCCGGCGAACACGCCGCAGAAGCTGCAGGCGCCCAAGGGTGGCGGCCAGGCGGGAACCCAGGGCGGCGGCGGGCCGCGCGGCAGCGGCGGCGGGGCCGCGGGTGGCAACGCCGGCCAGTCGAAGAGCAACTAAATGTCGCGGATCTTCATCGACCGCCCGATCTTCGCCTGGGTGCTGGCGATCATCGTCATGCTGATGGGCGTGGGCGCGATCATGGCATTGCCGATCGCGCAATATCCCGACGTCGCGCCGCCGCAGGTCAACATCCGGGCGACCTATCCCGGCGCGTCGGCGGAGACGGTGCAGAATTCGGTCACCCAGGTGATCGAGCAGCAGCTTACCGGCATCGACGGGCTGCTGTATTTCAGCTCCAACTCGACCTCGCGCGGGCAGGTGACGATCACCGCGACCTTCGAAAAGGGCACCGATCCCGACATCGCCCAGGTGCAGGTGCAGAACCAGGTGCAGCAGGCGCTGTCGCGCTTGCCGCAGCAGGTGCAGCAGCAGGGTTTGCGGGTCACCAAGTCCAACCCGGACTTCCTGCTGATCGTCGGCGTGTATGACGAGACCGACAAGCGCACCAATGTCGACGTGTCCGACTGGCTGTCGTCGAACCTGCAGGACGCGCTGGCGCGGACGCCGGGGGTGGGCGACACCAATGTGTTCGGCGCGCCCTATGCGATGCGGATCTGGCTGAACCCCGACCGGCTGGCGAGCTATGCGCTGATGCCGGGCGACGTGATCACCGCGATCCAGAACCAGAATACCGAAGTGGCGGCGGGCGAGATCGGCGGGCAGCCGCAGCCGAGCGCGCAGATGCTCAACGCCACGGTGACCGCGCAGTCGCGGCTGCAGCGGCCCGAGCAGTTCGAGCAGATCATCCTCAAGACCGAGACCAGCGGCGCCAATGTGCTGCTGAAGGACGTGGCGCGGGTGGAGCTGGGCGCGGAGAGCTACAATGCGGTCAGCCGCGTCAACGGGCATCCCGGCGCGGGCGTGGCGATCAGCCTGGCCCCGGGCGCCGACGCGCTGGAGACCGCCGAGCTGGTCAAGGCCAAGGTCGAGGCCGCGGCGCGCAGCTTCCCGGCGGGCTTCAAATACGCCTATGCCAACGACACCACCGGCTTCATCAAGCTGTCGATCGAGGAAGTGGGCAAGACGCTGATCGAGGCGATCATCCTGGTGGTGATCGTGATGTTCGTGTTCCTGCAGAGCTGGCGCGCGACGCTGATCCCGGCGCTGGCGGTGCCGGTGGTGCTGCTGGGCACGTTCGGGGTGTTCTATGCGCTGGGCTTCTCGATCAACACGCTGACCTTGTTCGGGCTGGTGCTCGCGATCGGCCTGCTGGTCGACGACGCGATCGTGGTGGTCGAGAATGTCGAGCGGCTGATGGAGGAGAATCCCGACCTGACCCCGCGCGAGGCGACGATCCAGTCGATGGAGCAGATCCAGGTGGCGCTGGTGGCGATCGCGCTGGTGCTCTCGGCGGTGTTCCTGCCGATGGCGTTCTTTGGCGGATCGACCGGCGTGATCTACCGCCAGTTCTCGGTAACGATCGTCGCGGCGATGGTGCTGTCGGTGCTGGTGGCGCTGATCCTGACCCCTGCCCTCACCGCCACCTTGCTCAAGAAGAAGAGCGAGCATGGCAATGGCTGGGTCGAGCGGCGCTTCCCGCGGGTCGGGCGGTTCTTCGAAGGCGCGCGGGGCAAGTTCAACCGCGGGTTCGAGCGCGGCACCGAGCGCTATGTCGGCGCGGTGACCAAGGTGGTCGACCGCAAGTGGATCTTCCTGCTGCTCTACGCCGCGGCTTGCGCGCTGCTGGTGATGATGTTCGTGCGGCTGCCCACCGGCTTCCTGCCGACCGAGGACCAGGGCGCGACCCTGGTGCAGTTCCGCCTGCCCGCCGGTGCCACGCAGAGCCGCACCCAGGAAGTCCAGCTGGCGGTCGAGCGTTATTTCCGCGAGCAGGAAGCCAAGAACGTCACCACCACCTTCACCGTCACCGGCGGTGGCGGCGGTGGCGGGGCGAGCGGCCAGAATACCGGCCAGGGCTTCCTCAACCTGGCCGACTGGTCGCAGCGCGAAGGCAAGGAAAACGCCGCCGAGGCGATCGTCGCGCGTGCATCGGGCGCGTTCCGCAACTTCCGCGACGCGCAGGTCTTCTCGCTGGTGCCGCCGGCGATCCGCGGCCTCGGCCAGTCGACCGGCTTCACCATGGAGCTGCAGAACGCCAGCGGGATGAGCCGCGAAGACTTCGTCGCCGCGCGCGACAAGCTGCTCGCCGCGGCCAATGCCGATCCGATGCTGGCGCAGGTCCGCCTGTCCGATCTTCCCGACGTCGCGACGCTGAAGGTCGATGTCGACCAGCAGAAGCTCGCGGCGCTGGGTCTGGCGCAGGGCGACGTCAACAACACGCTGTCGACCGCCTGGGGCGGGCGCTACGTCAACGACTTCATCGATCGCGGCCGGGTGAAGCGCGTCTATGTCCAAGGCGATGCGCCGTTCCGCGCCGCGCCGGGCAACATCAACGAATGGTTCGTGCGCAACAACGCGGCCGGGCAGATGGTGCCGTTCTCGTCCTTCGCCCGGACCAGTTGGTCGACCGCGCCGACGACGATGTCGCGCTTCCAGGGCATTCCGGCGTTCGAGATCCAGGGCCAGGCGGCGGCGGGCGAAAGCTCGGGCGCGGCGATGACCCGGATGGAAGAGCTGGCCCGCCAGATACCGGGCACCAGCGTCGCATGGGCCGGGCTGTCCTATCAGGAGCGGCTGTCCTCGGGCCAGGCGCCGCTGCTGTACGGCATCTCGCTGCTGGTCGTGTTCCTGTGCCTGGCGGCGCTGTACGAAAGCTGGTCGATCCCGGTGGCGGTGCTGCTGGTCATCCCGCTCGGCCTGGTCGGCGCGATCTTCGCAGTGACGCTGCGTGGGCTCCAGAACGACGTGTACCTTCAGATCGGGCTGCTGACGACGATGGGGCTGGCGGCGAAGAACGCGATCCTGATGATCGAGTTCGCCGAACAGGCCGAGAAGCAAGGCAAGCGCGTGATCGACGCGGCGATCGAGGCGGCGCGCATCCGGCTTCGGCCGATCCTGATGACCAGCCTGGCGTTCATCTTCGGCGTGCTGCCGCTGGCGATCTCGACCGGCGCGGGTGCTAATAGCCGCATCGCGATCGGCACGTCGGTGATCGGCGGCATGATCACCGCGACGGTGCTGGCGATCTTCTACATCCCGCTGTTCTTCGTGCTGGTGCGCCGCGGGGTCCGCGACGGCCTCAAGGCGATCCGCGAACGCGGCCGCCGCAACCGCCCGGAGGCAACGGCATGACACGGCCCGCACGCACTCCCCTTCCCGTCACCCCGGCCATCGTGCCGGGGTCCACCGGCCCGCGATCGAAAGGCTCTGTCCTCTTGTCCTTCCTCCAGCCGCACGGTGGATCCCGGCACAAGGCCGGGATGACGGTGGGCGTAACTGCCCTTGCCGCGCTGCTGCTGGCGGGCTGCACGTCGATGGCGCCGGACTATGTTCGGCCCGCATCGCCGGTGCCGCCGAGCTGGCCGCTGGGCGACGCCTATCTCCGCCAGAGCGAGGCGGCGCTGCCGGCGGTGACCTACACCGACATTTTCCGCGACCAGCGGTTGCAGGGGTTGATCCGCCAGGCGCTGGTCAACAACCGCGACCTGCGGGTGGCGGCGGCGAACATCCAGATCGCGCGCGAACAGTACCGCATCCAGCGGGCCGACCTGTTGCCCGAAGTGGGCGTCGGGGCCGGCGGCACGGTGTCGGGCGGATCGGGCAGCTTGTCGGGTCCCTCCGGGAGCACCGGCGGAACGGGCACCGGCGGAACGGGCACCGGCGGAACGGGAACGGGTGGTACGGGCGGAACCGGTACGGGTACCGGCGGAAGCACCGGCACAGTTGTCAGCAGCGCCTCGGGATCGGGTGCCCGCACGCGCTTCTCCGCAAATGGCGGCGTGACATCGTTCGAACTGGATCTGTTCGGGCGGATCGCGTCGCTGACCGAGGCCGAGCAGAACCGCTATTTCGCGACCGAGGCGGCGGCGCGGGCGACTCGACTGACGCTGATCGGCGACATCGCCGACGCATGGCTGACCTATGCCGCCGACAAGAGCCTGCTCGGGATCGCGCAGGATACCGCGCAGAGTGCCGAGCGCAGCGTGCGGCTGACCCGCGCGCGGCTGCAGGGCGGGATCGCGCCGCGCACCGACCTGCGCCAGGCCGAGCAGATATTGGAAGGCGCGCGCGCGGACGTGGCGGTGCAGACGACGGCGCTGGCGCAGGACGTCAACGCGCTCCAGCTGCTGGTCGGCATTCCGATCGCCGAGATGCTGCTGCCGCGGTCGATCGATGAGGCGGCGCCGGGCGTAAGCGAACTTCCGGCCGGGGTGGACTCGCAGGTATTGCTGCGACGGCCCGACGTGGTGCAGGCGGAGTATACGCTGCGCGCCGCCAATGCCGAGATCGGCGCGGCGCGCGCGGCGCTGTTCCCGCGGATCACGCTGACCGGGGTGCTGGGGCTGGCGAGCGATGCGCTGGCCGGGCTGTTCCGTGGCGGCGCGTTCACCTGGTCGGGGGGCGCCAACGCCAATTACTCGATCTTCAACGCAGGCGCGGCGCGGGCCGGCGTGCGGCTGACCGAGGCACAGCGCCAGGCGTCGGTCGCGGCGTATGAGCGCACCGTCCAGATCGCCTTCCGCGAAGTGGCCGACGGGTTGGCGCGGCGCGGCACGATCACCGAGCAGCTGCGCGCGACTCGGGCGCAGGCCGAGGCGGCGGCGGACACGTTCCGGCTGGCCGAGGCGCGGTACCGCGGCGGGATCGATCCGTTCCTGTCGACACTGGACGCGCAGCGCTCGCTATATTCGGCGCGGCGGACGCTGGTGACGACGCGACTTACGCAGGCGAGCAACCTGGTGACGCTGTACCGGACGCTGGGGGCGGATTCGATGCTGGATGCGCGGGCAGATGGTCCGGCGCTGATGGGGCCGGAGGCGCAGTAGAGTTTTCTGAGACCCTCCCCCGGAGGGGGATTTCGCGGGGCGATTCACGCGAAAGCACCGTTGGGGGTCGCGCAAAGACGGAGAGAGCGCACAGACGCGAGCGCGTAACCCTCTTCTGTCACCCCGGCCTTGTGCCGGGGTCCACCTGCCCGCCAGGGATGTCCTTTCGCCGCTTGTCTGTCGCCTGCCGTCCGGTGGACCCCGGCACAAGGCCGGGGTGACAGCGAAGGGAGGGTGGCTGCGGGCGGGTGCTTGCGGTGCGCCCTCCATCCCTCGCTTCGCGAGCAGTCCCCCTCCCTCCGGGGGAGGATCTTGGCGCGCGGCGTTTCATGACCTTCGTCACCCCGGCCTTGAGCCGGGGTTCCGCCGCCTTGCCCCACAGAAGAAGAAGAAGCGGGATCCCGGCTCAAGGCCGGGATGACGAGGGAGGAGGTGGCGTGCTCGCCTCTACTTCAGTGCGGCAACGAAGGCTTGGGCGTTGGTGCCTACCTGCTCGGCGGTGAGACCGATCTTGTAGAGTGCCGAACCCAGGCCGAAACCGGCTGCCCCGGCCGCAAGCCACGGATCCATGGTGTCGGGGGCGATGCCGCCGACGGGGAGGAGGCGCATGTCCTTGGGGAGGACGGCGCGCATCGCCTTGAGGACGCCGGGCGTGGCCGCTTCGGCGGGGAACAGCTTGAGCGCGGTGGCGCCGGCGTCGATCGCGGCGAAGGCTTCGGTCGGGGTGGCGATGCCGGGAAGCGACACCAGGCCTGCGGCGGCGCTGGCGGCGATCACCTGGGGGTTGGCGTTGGGGGAGATGATCATGGTGCCGCCGGCGGCGCGGACCGCCTCGACCTGATCGGCGTGAAGCACGGTGCCGGCGCCGATGATCGCGCGCCCTTCGAAGCGCTTTGCCAGGCGGGCGACGCTGTCGAGCGGATCGGGCGAGTTCATCGGGACTTCGATCAGCGTGAAGCCGGCATCGACCAGTGCCTCGCCGATACCCTCGACCTCATCGGGCTTCACGCCGCGCAGGATGGCGATCAGCGGGCAGCGCGCGAACGCGTCGTTGAAGGCTTGGATGTGGCTCATTGCTTTGCGATCTCGTTAATGCCGGCGACGAACGCGGCGTGGCTGTCGACTAGATGGGCGGTGCGGCCCTGGGCTTCAATCGCCGCGGCGTACAGCCCGCCGAGCATCGGATCGGCGAGGATGTGGACGGTGTCGTGGCCGCTGGTCTCGAGCCGCGCGGCGACGTCGGCGCCGATCAGCAGGCCCGAGGCGAAGGCGGCGGCGTCGCGGTCGTCGCGCGTGCCCAGCATCTTGGCGGCGCGGATGCCGAACAGCGACGCGGCGAGATCGCGGCGGCGGCCTTCCTCGACGCCCTGCAGGAAGGCGTCGCCCGGGGCGACATCGCCGGTCAGCTGCGCGGCGAGCAGGCCGTGCTTCTTGAGCAATGCGAACAGCTCGCCGGTCATCGCAGTGGTGAAATCGGCGACGCGGCCGCCGGCCATGTAGACCCATTTGCAATGGGTGCCCGGCTGGGCGAGCAGCGCGTCGTGCGGAACCAAGCCGGCGGCGACGGCGCCGAGCAGCTGGACCTCCTCACCGCGCATCACATCAGGACGGCCGGCGATCAGGGTGGAGATGCCCGGAACGATCGCGGTGCGGCGATCGACCCACAGCAGCCCGGCGGCGAGTTCGGGCACGCCGGCCGGTGCGGCGACATAAGGCGCGACCTGCCAGCCGATGTTGGAGCCGATCATCCCGGCGAGCAGCATCGGCAAGTCGCCGAAGCGCTCGCGGATGCCGATCGCTTCGCGATCGAAGTCGCCCGGCGTGACCGAAGTCACCCCGCGGTCGTCGCGCTCGGTACGAGTGACCTGCCCGTCCTCGATCAGGAACACGCGGCGATTGGTGGTGCCCCAATCGACGGCGAGGAAACGCGTACCGAACACCGACATCAGATCACCACCAGGTTGCGTAGAGCGCGATCAGGATCACGATGATGACTACCGCCGCGATGTTGAAGCCGGGCGTGGTCCGGAAGCTGACGCCCTCCATCGTGATCAGGTTCTGCTCCGAGCGGACCGGCCTGAGCAGCGAGACGATCACCGCGAGCGCGAGCGACAGGAAGAACACGATCATCATGCGGTTCATGAACGGCACCGCGTTGAGCGCTTCGATCCCGCCATATTGTGCCGGGAACCAGAACAGGAAGCTGAGCAGCACCGAGGCGACCGCGCCGACCAGTGCGCCGGCCTCGGTCGCGCCCTTCCAGAACAGGCCGAGCAGGAAGATCACGGTGATCCCCGGCGTCACGAAGCCCGAGAATTCCTGGATGTACTGGAACGCCTGGTCGAGGCTGCCGAGCAGCGGCCGCGCCGTGAGCATCGCGATGACGATCGAAACGACGGCGGCGATGCGGCCGACGCGAACCAGCCTGGTCTCGTACGCCGCCTTGCCCTCTTCATCCTCGGCGCGGGTCTGCACGCCCTTGAACTTGGCGTAGATGTCGAGGGTGAAGATCGTCGCGATCGAATTGATCTTGGACGCGGTCGAGGCGATGATCGCGGCGATCAGCGCGGCGAAGACCAGGCCGAGCAGGCCGGTCGGCAGCAGCGCCATCATCGTCGGATAAGCCTGGTCGGGCTTGGTCAGCTGCGGCGCGAGCACCACTGCGGCGATGCCGGGAAGCACGATGATCACCGGCATGAGGAGCTTGAGGAAGCCCGCGAAGATCACGCCCTTCTGCGCTTCCTGGAGGCTCTTGGCGGCGAGCGCGCGCTGGATGATGTACTGGTTGAAGCCCCAATAGCTGAGATTGGCGATCCACATGCCGCCGACCAGCACGGCGATGCCGGGCAGCTCTTTGTAATGCGGGCTGTCGGGCGAGAGGATCATGTCGAAATGATCGGGGACGCGGCGGGTGAGTTCGGCGAACCCGCCGAGCAGGCCGGAATCGCCGCCGATCTTGGTGAGGGTGAGGTACGAGACGACGAGGCCACCGAGGACGAGCAGGGTCACCTGGACGATGTCGGTGAGCGCGACTGCCTTGAGCCCGCCGCGCAGCTGGTAGAGCAGCGCGAAGGCGCCCAGGCCGACGAGCGCGACGTCCTGGTTCACGCCGGCGACCTGCGTCACTGCGACCGAGCCGAGCCAGATGATCGACGTGAGGTTCACGAACACGTAGAGGATGAGCCAGAACACCGCCATCACCGTGCGGATGGTGGGGCCGAAGCGCTGCTCGAGGAACTGCGGCATCGTGTAGATCTGGTTCTTGAGGAAGATCGGCAGGAAGAACTTGCCGACGATCAGCAGCGTGAGCGCCGCCATCCACTCATAGGAGGCGATGGCCAGGCCGATCGCATAGCCCGAGCCCGACATGCCGACGATCTGCTCGGCCGAGATGTTGGCGGCGATCAGCGACGCGCCGATCGCCCACCAGGGCAGCGACTTGGACGCGAGGAAATAGTCCGAGGTGTCCTTGGCATGCCCCGCTTTCTCGCGGCTTACCCATTGGGCCAGGCCGAAGATGCCGATCGCGTAGGCGATCACGACGATCAGATCGATGTGCGAGAGACTGGTCATGGCGTCCTTCCCCGTGGTGCCCGCGCCGCCGGTTCGAGCCGGACTCTTCGCGATGATGACGCGGCCTTTCCAGCCGCTCATGTTCATTTATCGTATTTATTTGCCTTGTCCAGCGACGCGACGGCGCTAACGTGTGTCAAAAATCGGGTTCGCACGACGACCGACGCATTATGGAAGAGGGTTTAGAGCGACGCATGGCCAGCACCTATCCGAGCCTGGGGAGCGCGGACGAGCGTCCGCAGCTGGGCCGCAATCTCACTTATGGCATGTTGGACAGCCTGGGGCGGGCGATCGTCACCGGGCGCTACGAGCAAGAGGCGTTCCCGACCGAGGCGGAGCTTGCCAAGCAGCATGGCGTGAGCCGATCGGTGACGCGCGAGGCAGTGAAGATGCTGACCGCCAAGGGGCTGCTGAGCGCGCGGCCGCGCCAGGGCACGGTGGTGCAGCCGTCGCAGAACTGGAACCTGTTCGACACCGACGTGCTGCGCTGGCTGCTGGAGCGCAAATTCTCGCTCGACCTGCTGCGCCAGTTCAACGAGCTGCGGGTGGCGATCGAGCCCGAGGCGGCGGCGCTGGCGGCGCGGGTGGCGACCCAGGACGATCTGCGCGCGATCTCGCTGGGGCTCGACCGGATGGCGGCGGCGGAGCGCGGCGAGGAGGATTCACTCGATGCCGACATCGCCTTCCACGTCGCGATCCTGCGTGCGTCGGAGAACCCGTTCTACGCCCAGTTCCGCGACGTGGTGAGCACGGCGCTGCGCAGCTCGATCCGCTTCACCAACCGGATCAAGGGACACACCGCCAGCCTGGCCGAGCATGCCGCGGTGCGCGACGCGATCGCCGCGCGCGATCCCGAGCGCGCCCGCGCGGCGATGCGGGTGCTGATCGGCGACGTGCTGACGCTGATCGGCCAGGCGGAGACCGCCAAGCCCTGAGGCTCAGCCCAGCGCGCGGGCGGCGGCGAGCGCGCGCTCGCGCCCCTCGCGGTGGCCGATGATCTTGGCCGGATAGGCCGCAGGGCGGCAGCCGGCGGCGTCGGGATCGTGGATCGCGGCGTCGGACAGCCCGGCAAGTTCGGGCACCCAGTGCCGGATATAGTCGCCGGCGTCGAACTTCTCCGACTGCGAGAGCGGCGCCATGATCCGGCTGAACATGTTGGCGTCGATGCCGGTGCCGGCGATCCACTGCCAATTGACCGAGTTGTTGCCGTAATCGGCGTCGACCAGACAGTCCCAGAACCAGCGCTCGCCGTCGCGCCAGTCGATCAGCAGATGCTTCACCAGGAAGCTGGCGGCGATCATGCGGACGCGATTGTGCATCCAGCCGCTGACCCAGAGCTGGCGCATGCCCGCATCGACGATCGGATACCCGGTGCGGCCGGCCTGCCAGGCCTTGAGGTCGGCGGCGGCTTGGGGCCCGGTGCGCCAGCGCAGGGCGTCGTACTTGGCGCGGCCGTTGCGGCTGGCATAGTCGGGGAGCGCGCGGATCACGCCGTCGGTGAAGTCGCGCCAGGCGAGTTCCTTGAGGAACTTGTCGGCATGGGTGGCGCCGCTGACCTGCGCGTAAAGCTGGCGCGGAGAAATCTCGCCGAAGTGAAGGTGGGGAGAGAGGCGCGACGTGCCCTCCGCCTGCGTGGGCAGGTTGCGCTGCTCCTCATAGCGCTCGACATTGCCGGCCCAGTCCTCCGCCTTCTCCAGCGCGGCGGCTTCGCCCGGTTGCCAATCCTCGGCGAATGCCGCCGCCCAGTCCGGGCGGGTGGGTAGCAGCTCCCAGTCGTCCAGACTGTCGCTCGCCGGCCATTTGGCGGGTGCCGGAACCTGCTCGGGCGCAGGCAGCGGCGTCTCGGGCGGGAGGAACTGCTGCAGCGCGCGCCAGAACGACGAATAGATCCGGTAGGGCTGCCCGGCACCGGTGGTGATGTGCTCGAGCGGGGCGAGATGGTTGCCCTCGTGCAGGCACAGCGCATCGCCGAGTGCGTCCTCGGCCTGGCGCCACCAGGGTTCGTGGTGACGGATCGCGTGGATCCGCGCGGCGCCGGTTTCGGCCAGCAGATCGCGAAGCACGGCGGCGGCGGGGCCGCGGCGAAGGATCAGGCGGCTGCCCTTCGCTTCCAGACTCTCGGCCAGACTGACCAGGCTGTGATGGAGCCACCAGCGCTGCGCCCCGCCGATCCGCCAGTCACCGGGGGTATCGTCGTCGAGGATGTAGACCGGGATCACCGCGCCTGCCGCCACGGCGGCGCAGAGGGCGGGCTGATCGTGAAGGCGAAGGTCCTGGCGGAACCAGAGAAGGGTGGGTTCGGGCACGGTGCGGCGTACGCTTGGGCGGGTCTGGCGGTTCCGAACCGGGCTGGCGGCGATACGCTGTGTATCAGTTCCCCGGCCTTCGCCGGGGAACTGTTGGAGGGGAAGCCTGCCGGCCTAGTTCATCTTGATCGGGAGGATCGCGCCGTCGTCGCGATAGGCGATCTTCTGGATCGCGACGCGGCGTTCGCCGTCATAGGGGCCGTTTCCGGCCACATGCTCCCAGCGATGGTAGACGATGTACGACTGGCCGTCCTTGGGATCGGTAAAGAAGCTGTGATGCCCCGGCCCCTTGAACGTCTTGTCGGCCTGGAGCAACGCGCCGCCGTACCGCCACGGACCGGTAGGCGACAGCGCGACCGCGTAATGGACCTGATAGTTGCCGTGGTTCCACTGCCCGGCGCTGTACGACAGATAATAGACGCCGTTGCGGACGTGCATGAACGCGCCCTCGGTGAAGTTGGGCGGGGTTTCCACCGGCACTTCGTGATCGATCGACACCATGTCGGGCTTGAGCACCCAGACGCGCAGCTTCCGGCCGGCGCTGCCGCCGGCGTAGAGATACGGCGTCTTGGTCTTGGGATCGACGAACACCGCCGGGTCGATCGCCTCGAACCCGTTGCCGCCATCGTTCACCAGCGGCTTGCCGCTGTCGGTGCAGGGACCCGCCGGGCCCTTGCACACCGCGACGCCGATGCGGCTGGGAGTCGGGTTCTGCGGCCCGACCGAGTAATAGAAGAACCACCCGCCATTGGCCTGGACCATGTCCGGCGCCCACAGAAAGTGGATCGGCGCACGGTCGTTGCGGACCCAGGCGATGTCCTTGAGCCGGATCAGCGGCTCCTCGCGCTTCCATTGCGTCTTGTCGGACGAGGACCAGGCGGCGAGCCCTTCGCCGCCGGTGGGATAGATCCAGTAGCGTCCGTCCGCGACTTCGATGTCGGGATCGGCGCCGGCGAAGAGCGACCGGTTTTGCGCCTGGGCCGGATGCGCGGCGAGCGCTGCGAGAGCAACAGGCAGGAGCCAGTTGCGCCGGAGGATGGTCCCCAGGCGCCCCCTCCACCACGCCCTGCGGGCGCGGTCCCCCTTCCCCGCAGCTTGCGCTGCGAGGGCGGTATTCAGGACGGCGCGCATCAGTATGCGGCTGCCGGAACCACGCCCTTGGGCGCCGCCGCCATCCGCTTGATCAGGTCGACCTCGGCCTGGCGGTAGGGCTTGCCGTCGAAGTGCAGCACGTCGTGGAACCAGATGGTCGGCTCCTCATAGGTGTAGGGCTTCTTCCAGCTGTCCCACGGGAAGCGGGTCTGCATCTTGCCGTCGACGAACCCCCAATTGTACATCGCGATGTTGAGCTTCTTGGCGATCGGCAGGGTGTTGTCGAAGGTCGAGCCGTTGCCGCGTGCCATATACTCGGTGCACCAGACCGGGCGGCCGTAGCTCAGCATCTGCTTGGCGCGCTCCTCGAACTTTTCCGGCCAGCTATAGTCGTGGAAGCTGAGGATGTCGGACTCGCGGATCTGGATCTTTTCCACCGCGTCGAGCTTGCTCTGGTCGTCCCAGTGATCGCCGATCCACACGCCCGAGGTGAGCGGCTGCACCGGGTTGGCGGCGCGCGCCACGGCGAACAGCCGAGGCAGCAGCGTCGCGACGTATTTGTTCTTGTCCGGGGTCGGCGTGTAGTTGCCGCCGCCGCCATTGTTCGGCTCGTTCCAGATGTCCCAGCCGACGACGCGGTCGTCCTTTGCGAAGGTCGTGACCACGTCCTTCACATAGGCTTCGAGCTTGCCGTACTGCGACGCGTCCTTGAGGCGCGCGGCGCCCGGTGACTGGACCGATCCGGAATTATGCACGCCCGGGATCGGCGGGTGCTGCGGACCGGCGACGGGATTGGGATCCCAGCAGCTGTCGAAGAAGATCCACAGCGTCTTGATGTTGTGCCTGGCCGCGATCGTCATGAACTCGTTCATGCGGCGCTTGAGCCCGGCTGCGTCGGTTTCCCACAGCAGGTTGTGCAGGTTCACGCGCATCACGTTCATGCCCATCGCCTGCGCCCAGCCAAGCTCCAGGTCGATCCGCTTGGGATCCCAGGTCGCCGCCTGGAACATCTCGAGCTGGTTGATGGCGGTGGCGGGCGTGTAGTTCGCGCCGATCTGCCAGGGCTGGGTGGCGTGCCAGCCATTGGCCTGCGCCTTGGTCCACTGGTCGCGCGCATCGGCCGGAGCGACCGTCGCGGTCAGCGCGAGCGCGCTGGCGGCAAGAAGGAAAGTGCGGCGGATCATCATCGTCATGGGCTCTCCTGAGGGGTTCAGCGCTTCTTCGGCGCCGCGGTGCCGCCGGTGGTGAGGCGGTAGGTCATGATGTTGCGATAGGTCTGGCCGGGGTTCAGCCGCGCGTTCGGGAAGCCTTTCTGGTTGGGCGCATCCGGGAAGATCTGCGGCTCGAACACCACGGCGTCTCCCATGCGGTAGATCTTGTTCGACTTGCCATGGCTGGTCGCGTCGAAGAAGTTGCCCGAATAGAATTGCAGGCCGGGCTGGTTCGACCACAGTTCGAAGCCGCGGCCCGAGGCGGGATCATAGACCTTCGCCATCAAATGCTGGCCCTGCGTAACTTCGCGGCCGATCACCCAATTGTGATCGTACCCGCGCCCGAACACGATCTGCTGGTCGCTGGCGTCGCGGACACGGTCGCCGACGGCACGCGCGGTGCGGAAGTCGAACACGGTGCCGGCAACCGGCTTGAACTGGCCGCTGGGGATCGCGCCGGCATCGGTCGGCAGGAACGTGCTCGCCGGGATCGTCAGCATGTGCGCCATGGCGCCGTTCGCCGAGCCTTCGCCCGACAGGTTCCAATACGCGTGGTTGGTGATGTTGGCGATGGTCGGCTTGTCGGTGGTCGCGCGATATTCGATCGACAGGTTGTTGCTTTCGTCGAGCGAGTAGATCGCATCCACCGTCATCGTGCCGGGATAGCCCTGGTCGCCGTCGGGGCTGACATAGCGCAGCGTCACCGACGCGGTGGGGCCGTTGCCGACCGAGACGACTTCCCACAGCACCTTGTCGAAGCCGACCGTGCCGCCGTGCAGCGCGTTCTTGCCGTCGTTGACCGGGGTCTGGAAGGTCTGGCCGTCGATCTGGAAGCGGCCGGCGTCGAGCCGGTTGGCGAAGCGGCCGACGGTGCCGCCGAAATACTGCCCCTTGTCGACATATTGGCCGATATTGTCATAGCCGAGCACGACATCGGCACGCTTGCCGGTGCGATCGGGCGTGACCACCGACTGAAGGGTGGCGCCATAGGCGATCACGGTGGCGGACACGCCGCGGGCGTTGGACAGCGTGACCGAGGCGACCTGGCGGCCATCGGCGAGTTTGCCGAAGGTGCCGCGCTTGGCAGTGGCGGCCTGGGCAGGGTTGGCGAGCGCCAGTATCGCGGCGGCGCCGAGCAAGGCGGTAAGGGTCTTCATATCTCTCTCCCGGTTTCGGTGATCTGGTCAGTGGCCGCCGTGCGGCTCGAAGGTGGAGAGGGTAGCCGCGCGCGCGGATTTGCCAAGGGCATGGCCGCCGCGAGCCGTAAAGCGGCGCTCCATGCCGATCGGGATCGAACCCTTGGGCGCATCGTGCATTCTACTCTCCTGCAGCGCTTCACTACATCTTCGCTGCCGTTCTCGCGCGGCACTTTGGCAGGGTTGATAACGGCTGAGCCGCGCAATAGGAAGCATATATATCTGATAATTCAGGAGTAGGGTGATGGCAGAAGCAGGCACGATCCGGCTGGGATTGGTCGGGATCGGCAAGATCGCCCGCGACCAGCACCTCCCCGCGCTGGCGGCGGATGGGCGCTTCGCGCTGGCCGCGACCGCCAGCCGCAACGCGCAGCTCGACGACGTCGCCGGCTTTCCAGACATCGACGCGATGATCGCGGGCGTGCCCGATCTTCAGGCGGTATCGCTCTGCACTCCGCCCGATGGCCGTTACGAACAGGCGGCAAGCGCGATCGCGGCCGGGCTGCACGTGATGCTGGAAAAGCCACCTACCTCGACTCTTTCGGAGATCGCAGCGCTGGAAGAACAGGCCCGCGCCCGCGGCGTGACGCTGTTTACCAGCTGGCATTCGCGCGAGGCGGCGGGCGTGGCCCCGGCGCGTGAGTGGCTGGCCGGCAAGCGGATCGAGACGGTGCGGATCACCTGGCGCGAGGACATCCGCCGCTGGCATCCGGGGCAGGAATGGATCCTGGGCGCGGGCGGGTTCGGGGTGTTCGACCCCGGCATCAACGCGCTGTCGATCGCCACGCGGATCCTGCCCGATCCGCTGCTGCTCGATTCGGCGTGGATGGAAGTGCCCGAAGGCCGCGCCTCGCCGCTCAAGGCCGAACTGACGATGCGCAGCGGCGGCGCGGTGGTGACCGCCGACTTCGACTTCCTCCAGACCGGGCCGCAGACCTGGGACATCGAAGTGGACACCGATGCCGGCATGCTGACGCTGTCGATGGGCGGCAGCATCCTGCAGCTGCCGGGTGCGGACGCGCAAAAGGCGTCCGACCGCGAATATCCGCGGCTTTATGCGCGGTTCGCAGAACTCGTCGGGGCCGGCGAGAGCGAGGTCGACGTGCGGCCGCTCCAGCTCGTCGCCGACGCCTTCCTGCTCGGCGAGCGGCGCGTGGGGGCTTCGTTCAGCTTCTGAGACGTGCCCGGCGACGCGTACACAACGACACGGGCGGGACATACTCCAGCATCATATTGATATGACTATTGCCATGGCCGAGCGCCGGGACCATAGGCCCGCGACTCGTCGCGAGAGAGAGGCCTGTTCAAGGTCCGGTCGCCTGTTCCTTGGTGAGGATGTTCATGCGTACCACCCCGTTGTTCCTGTATTCGTCGTCGATCGCGCTGGCCGTCGGCCTGGCCACCCCCGCACTGGCGCAGCAGACCGTCGCCCCCGCGCCCGCCGAAACCGCCACCTCGCCGAGCGTGGAAGCGGCCGACGCCGCGCTGCCGGCCGAGGCTGCCCAGAGCGCGGACACCGCCCAGCCCGAAGAGATCGTCGTCACGGGGCTGCGCCGCAGCCTTCAGTCGGCGCAGAACCTCAAGCGCAACTCGGATCAGATCGTCGATGCGATCGTCGCCGAGGATATCGGCAAGCTGCCCGACGTGACCGCCTCCGCCGCGCTGGCGCGCGTCACCGGCGTGCAGGTCACGCGCGGCGCCGGCGAAGCCGCGGGCGTCCAGATCCGCGGCCTGCCCGACATCTCCACGACCTATAACGGCCGCGAGATCTTCACCGCCGAAAACCGCAACGTCGCGATCCAGGACTTCCCGGCCGGGGTCGTCCAGGCGCTGGAGGTGTTCAAGTCGGGCACCGCGAACCTGATCGAAGGCGGCGTCGGCGGCCAGGTGAACGTCCGCTCGCGCCGCCCGTTCGACTTTGACGGGTTCGAGCTGTCGGGCTCGCTGAACGGCGTGCATTTCGAGCAGAGCCAGAAGCTGAGCTGGAACGGCAATCTGCTGGTCAGCAACCGCTGGGACACCGGCATCGGCGAGATCGGCGTGCTGGTGAACGCCGCGATGACCACGCTCGACTTCCTGGATGCGACGCGCGAAGTCGACCGGTTCGTGACGCCCGAGCCGGGTCAGACCGGCGCGCCGGGCGGGCTGGCCGCGACGCGTCCCAATGGCCAGGGCATCTTCTATGGCAGCGGCCATCGCTGGCGTCCGTCGGTCAACGGCGCGATCCAGTGGCGCCCCTCGGCCAATCTCGAAATCTATGTCGACGGGCTGTTCCAGGGCTATCGCGCCGAGGACCGCAATTTGTGGATGTTCTCGCCCACCGGCGGCGACAATGCCAGCTACAGCAACGTCGTGCTGCGCCCCAATGGTTCGGTGCAGAGCATGACCGTCACCGGCGCCAACGCGCCCGACGGATATGACGCCTTCACCAAGGCGAAGACCGACACCTATCAGATCGCCAGCGGCTTCATCTGGTCGAACGACAGCCTGCGCGTCACCGGCGACGTGGCGTACACCGATTCGACCTATTCCGAGCGCAATGCCAATATCGACTACGCCTTCACCAGCTCGCCGGTGCGCAACGTGAACTTCGACATCGGCCAAGGTCCCGGCGGCGGCGTGTTCGAATATCTGAACTTCAATCCCGCGGACCCGGCGAACTACCGCCTGCGCGGGCTGTTCGACCGCGCGTATGAAGCACAGGGCGACGACGTCCAGGCGCGGCTGGACGCGACCTACCAGACCGGCATCAGCTTCATCGACCGCGTCGACATCGGCGTGCGCTACAACGACCGCAACGCCAGCCGCCGCAACGGCTCGCGCTACGCCGCGCTTTCGCCGCTCAACGTGCCGTTCAGCGCACTTCCGGTCGAGATCGGCCAATATCCGCGCGGCTTCCGCTTCGACGATTACCAGCGCCAAACCCAGTTCCCCGGCGCGACCTTCGACAGCGTGTTCGCCAATATCCGCGATCTGCGCGCGATCGCCCAGCGCGTGCCGGGGTCGCAGTTCACCGATCTGGAAGACCCGGCCTTCAACGAGACCGAGACCTTCCTGGCCAACGAGAAGGCGTATGCGGGCTATGCCCAGCTGCACTACACCTTCGAGGCCGGCGTGCCGATCGACGGTCTGGTCGGCGTGCGCGGGGTGCGCACCAAGACGACGGTGAACGGCAATTCCTTCGACATCGCCAGCGGCGCCTACACGCCGGTTTCGCAGTCCAACGAATATACCGACTGGCTGCCCAACGCGTCGTTGCGCGCACGGCTGACCGACAAGCTCCAGCTGCGCCTGGCCTATAACCAGACCCGCACGCGGCCGAGCTTCGCCGATCTCAACCCGTCGACCACCGTCGGCACCCCGCCATCGGCCTGCACCGATTTCGGCGTGGACGACGTGAATTGCCGCATCACCTTCTCGAGCGGCAATCCGGCGCTGCAACCGCTCCAGTCGGACAATTACGACGTGTCGCTGGAATGGTATTTCTCGCGCAGCGGCGCGCTCACCGGATCGGTCTTCCGCCGCGACGTGAGCAACTTCATCTTCCGCAACGACACGGTCCAGGTGATCCCGAACGCGCCGGACATCATCACCAACCGTCCCAACAACGCCGGCAAGGGGCGGATCCAGGGCGCGGAAGCATCGTTCACCAGCTTCCTGGACATCGCCGGCCTGCCGGCATGGGCACAAGGCTTCGGCGTACAGGCGAACTACACCTATATCGACGCCGGGACCGAGCTTCAGCCCGATTTCCGCGACAATTTGCCGGGGCAGCAGGCCTTCCCGGGCGTGTCGAAGCACGCGTTCAACCTGGTCGGCATGTATGAACGGCCCGGCTTCTCGACGCGCCTTGCCTATAACTGGCGGTCGGACTTCGCGATCGAGTATAACAACTTCCAGTCCGACTTCGTCTCGCCGACGATGCAGGATTCCTACGGCACGCTCGACTTCTCGGCAACGGTGACCCCGGTTCAGAACCTGACCATCGCGTTCGACATGCTCAACATCCTGGGCACGCCGATCAAGACCTACCGCGACTATAACATGGCCGGCGACCAATATCCGTTCCAGGTCCGCTATATCGAGCGGGTCTATTCGCTGGGCGCGCGCTTCCGTTTCTGAAGCGCAGCCATGAAGCGTGAAAGGCCGGGAGCACCCGCTCCCGGCCTTTTTCCGTTTGCGAACCATTCGCGCTTTCGCTTGTGCGGTATCGGCGGCGCGGGCAAGTGAGCGTGATGGGTCAGGAGCCTTCTTCGCCGCCGGGACTCGCGCGGTCGCGCGTGGCGCGCGGCGGGTATCTGGTGCTCGGACTCTGCTTCGTCGGCCTGGGCGTGATCGGCGCCTTCCTGCCGGTCATGCCGACGACCATCTTCATCATCCTGGCGGCCTGGAGCTTCGGTAAATCCTCGCCGCGGCTGGAGAAGTGGCTGTTGGACCACCGCCTGTTCGGTCCGCCGCTGCACGCATGGCGTGCCGAAGGCGCCATTCCCACCATCGCCAAGATCGTCGCGGTCGCCAGCATGGCCGGCGGCTACGCGCTGTTCCTGTGGCAGGCGCATCCGGCACTCTGGCTCGCCGCGGGCGTGGCGGCGCTGCTGCTCGCCTGCGCGGCCTATGTCCTCAGCCGGCCGGCACCCGCACGCAGATAGTTGACCAGCCCCCGGTGCTTGTGGCACTCGCTCGCGCATCGCTCCGCCGCGTCTTGCGGCAGGGCACGCTCAGGCAAGCCTCGGCACCGGGCGGGTATAGTACAATGGTAGTACAGCAGCCTTCCAAGCTGAATACACGGGTTCGATTCCCGTTACCCGCTCCACTTGCATCAGGTATCTCTATTCAGGACGTCCAAGGGGCAGGGAACGCGACTCGCGCCGAATGAGTCGAGCGCGCATGATCCCGACGCCATCACAGATGCAGGACCTGCTGGCCGAGATACTTGAAGGCGCTGCCGGCAACACGCGCGATCACTGGCGCCGGGCGATCGGGGAGGTCGAGCAGCTGCCGACGCACTTCCATGTCCGCTGCAACTGGCGGGTCAGCCCGCGCGGACGTAAGCGTGACTTGGATGCGATAGAGAAAGCGATCGAGGTCGTCCGGCAGGAGCACCCTTACGTCGCCTGACCGACAGGGGACTCGGGAGCGGTCGCCGGAGCGGTGAAAGGGGTTTAAGCCGCTCCGGCCCGCCGATAATGACAGACGGTCGCCGCATCACAACCCGGCCTTCAGTCCAGCTGCCGCCAAGTGGCCACGGTTCGTAGCCGCTTGTTCATATTCTGCGATGTAGTGCCTCCGCGTCGCCCCGGCATACGGACAGCATCTAGCCGGGGCGGCTACAGGCGATTAGCCAACCGTATCCTCGCGATAGAACCATACCGGCTCTGCCATAGGTAGATCCTCGGCATCATCATCCCACAGCTCGCCAGGGTCACCTGCGGGCAGATCGTCGCCCCAATAGGCCATGCCGGCCAGGCTTTCGGCCGAGAGGGCCGTAGAGAGCACCACGCATTGCTCAAGCTCGCTGGGCGACGACGACGCAAACCTGAGTAGCGCAAAGCGGCGCCACCTCTCGACCCGTCCTCGGCGCCCGGAGCGGTCGATCGCTTCCGCGCCGCGGATCTCGATGACACGTGTCGTGGCGGCATCGTATGGTTCATCATCAACAAGCAGTACCCAGCGCCCATCCAGTTCGAAGCCTGGCGACACCCCGGCGACGTGGCGAGCGGATCGCTCATCAAGCCCGAGCTGTTCCAGTTCGGCTACGCTAAGGGCCCAAACGGGCGCCGGTTTCATCTCGCCGCCCACGAGATCCAACATCATCATGCTATCCTCCAGGGAGCCAGTTACCGTCCGACTCGACGCGTGGCGGATATAGAACATTAAGGGAACGATTGCGAATCTGCGGGCGCGACCATAGCTTGTGGTTCAAGGGCTGCCTGCGCGGCAGAGGTGAGAGGAAAGTATGGCTACTCCGCAGTTCAACGTGAGCGACGACAACAAGGACGATCTCGTCCGCCAGATCGTGCCTCAGGCGATATTCTCGCTCGACCGTATGGGGCAGACACCAGGCGCACCCCTCGCCGATGACTTCATCGATCTGTTCTCTCGCGCCTGCGCGATGATGCTTGCGGCCGACACGAACCTGAACACGTCGCAGAAGCTCCGGTTGGGGGCCGAGGCCGTCTCCAGCCACGTCCTGCGCCACCTCAAGCGTTATCGCGCTTATCAGGACGAACACGGCGGTACGGTGCTGGGCGAGATCCTGGAAGAGAACCCGGTGCCGGACGTTGTGAAACAGGCCTGGTTGAGCAGCTGAGATGTGCAACCGAGCCCGCAACATCAAAGAGGCGCCGACCCTCTTCACCCACTTCGGTGCGAACTGGATGGCGGATCGTCCGATGGACAACCGCTTCAACCCGGTCGAGCTGGCACCGCGCGGCCGAGCGTGGGTGGTCCGCCAGGATGAGCGTGGTCGCGGCGTCGACGTGATGAGCTGGGACGTGCTGGGCGGGCTAGCACCGTACCCAATGACGAACGTGCGGAAGCTCGGCTTGCCGCAATGGAAGCGGCTCGCCGCAGATCCTGAGAACCGCTGCTTGATCCCGCTCACTGAGTTCTGCGAATGGACGCCCGAAGCGGTCGACCTCCACGACGGCAAGAAGCCGGTGAAGGGCGAGATGTGGTTCGAGGTAACAGACCAGCCCCTGTTCGCCGTCGCCGGGTTTTGGCAGCGCACCGCGCAAGGCAACGGCTTCACCATGGTCACCTGCGATCCCAACGAGCTGGTCGAGCCCATCCACCCGAAGGCGATGATCACCGTCCTGCATCAGGAGGACTGGGACCGGTGGCTGACGGCCAGCTACGACGACATCGTGCAGCTTCAGAAGCCCTACCCCGCCGATCGAATGACGGTGCGGGGGCCGGTGTTCCCCACACGAGAGAAGCAGCCGCCCAAGCTGCTGTTGTGAGAGGCTGGGCGCGCCGCGTAGAATTTCTAGTGATTGGCGTCTTGTGCGTGGCGCCAGTCGTCGCGATGGTCGCGGCCGTCTGCCATTGGCTTGCCGGCTAAGCACGCGGCGCCACTAGCGGAACATACCCAGAACATCTATCTTCCTCACAACGCGATTCTCGGGAGGATAGGAACGTGACCATTCCACACGATCACGACGGAGCTGAGCCCCAGCCGTTCGGCCAGTGGCTGTTGCAGCAGCGCGGCCAGGGCGGCTTTATCGGCCAGCTGGCGAACAGCGCCGCAGCCGATCGGACCTTTCCGAAAGCCGGCACCTATGAAGACGCGCGCAAGTGGATGCAGGCGCAGCGCGCCAGCGGCGACGATTGGGAAGCCTTGGAAGACGCAGAGCGGGCTTGGCTCGCCGCGTGAGGATCATGCTCGCGGACGAGCGCCGCGCCCGCTTCAATGAACTGGCGAGCGAATTCGGCAACACGGCCGAGTTGTCGCGTGTCCTCGGGCGTGGCGACACCTACCTCGCGCGCTATCTGCGCCACCGGGTGCCGTATGATCTCGAAGAGCCGGATAGGCGCAAGCTCGCGCGGTTTTTCGGCGTGGACGAAGAAACGCTACGTCCTCGGCCGCCCGAACCCTATCGTCTTCGCCATCGAAGGGGCGCCGGATCGTCAGCCCGATAGGCCATGGCTGCGAACTTTACGTTCAAGACGATCGGGGACATTGCAGCAGCGGACTGGGAGCTAGCAATTCGGTGCGACTGCGGCCACGTCGGCGTGATCGACGCGGACAAGACCGTCCGCTGGTTCCACTGCCACCGCTGGGACACTCAGAAGTTTCGAGCCTTGCGCCACTTCCGTTGCAGCCGATGCGGCCGCCGTCGCGCGGTGAAGCTCGGGATCAGCGCTAACTTGCCGCGCGACTTCGGCATCTATCCCACGACCGAGGAAGGCTGGGCACGGATCGTGAAGAGGCTGCGCGGATGATCATGCGGAACGGCTTTGTTGTGTAAATATTGTGTAGCACTGCTTGCATGCCGGCGCGTCTGTGTGTATAACGTACACAACAGGGAGCGAGAGAATGAAGAGCCGGGAAGTCATCAAGAAGATCGAGGCGGAAGGCTGGTACGAAGTGCGTCAGACCGGGAGTCACAAGCACTTCCGCCACCCAACCCGCCCCGGCACGGCGACGGTCCCGCATCCCAAGAGCGACCTGCCAATCGGAACGCTCAAGAGCATCAGCAAGCAGACTGGGGTGCCCCTCTGAGAGGGGGGCACGCACCTCAGGAACAATCGAACGAAGGAACGAACAATGGCGACCGCCTACTATCCAGCGATCATCGAGCGAGGCCCCGAGGGCTTTGGCGTCTATTTCCCGGACCTCCCCGGCTGCGTGTCTGCCGGGCGCACGGTGACCGAAGCCGCACTTGGCGCCGAAGAGGCTCTTCATGGGCACCTCGCCGTTATGGCCGAGCATGGCGATGCTATCCCCGAGGCTTCGGCGGTTGATGAGGTCGAGGCGTTCGAGGGTAGTGAGGAAGTTGCTCGCATCCTCGTCCGCGGCGAACGCCCAGGCAAAGCGGTCCGGGTGCAGATCTCGATAGAGGAAGGCCTGCTCGCGCGAATTGATCGGGTCGCCGCCAACCGCTCGCGCTTCCTCGCTGAAGCCGCCGCCGCCAAGCTCGCGGCAGTAGCGGCGATCTGACTTTGTGCTTTCGAGTATAACCTGCGTGCATTGCGGAGATCAGCCATCCGCCCCAGGATCAGCCCTGAAGCCCGCCGCTTCAAACAGGAGATGAGGATGACAGATCACCAGAACATCGAAGATGCAGTGATCCGCTATGGAGAGCTGTATCAGAACAACCCGGCCGACGAGTTGCCAATGTCCGACGAGGACCTCCGGAAGGAAATGAATGAAGCGCTATTCCGTCTGGAGAAGATGCAAAAGTTGGCGCGGCAAAACCACCTCACTGCCTTGCGCAACGGGCAGATCACTGCCGCCCAAGGGCGATCCGCTGAAGAGAAGACCAGTATATTGCGGCGTAAGCACCGGTACAACGTTGATCATGCCGCTGATATGGCTCTCCGCTGATCCCTCCCACTAGGCGTGAACCGTCGCAACGATCGCATTTAGGTGCGTGTAGCTAGTGTTCCCGGTGCCACGGCTAGCGAGAATGTTCACGTAGCCATTGGCATCCGGCTCGAATTTCGTCGCCGTGGTAAAGTCGCCCGTGTTGCCCCCAGTGACGTGTTCGCCGGCATTGAAACCCACCACCTTGCCGTCGAGAATGAACCGGGTGGTTCGACCAGTCGTGCCGGCGCGGCTGCCCATGAACAGGAAGTCGACCTTCTTGCCAATCCACGAAGGGCCGCCCAGCTTGAAGCCAAGCGTGCCCGCGCTGTCGCCCTGGCCGTTGGCGAGAATAGCGCTGGGGACTTGGGACACGTTCGACGGGGTTTGCCCACCATATCGGCTAGTGCCCGCGTTCGACACCGTCAGGGTCACGTCGGTGGCGCCGCCCTGATCGTCGAGCAATCCGTTCGTGACCGTACCCGCCGCGCCGCCGCCATTCACCTGGTTCCAGCCGGCGGCCAGCTCGCTTGAGGATATGCCGAACCCGAGGCCGATCTTGATCGTCTTCGAGGCGCTGATCACCAGCTGCGCAACGCGCGCCCTCAGATCGGATACCGCCGCGCCGGCCGCCTCTGCGGCATCGATGGCGCTATTGGCATCCGCCACGCTCTGCTGCGTTGGCGAGGCCTCCGCGAGTTGCACCTTGGCGAGGGCAGTCGCGCGCATAGCAGCCGGGTAGACCGCGACCACACGCGCATTCAGTGCCGACTTCGCCGGGCTCGCCTTGAGTGCCCGCAGCGCGTTCGCGGCCTCGGCATAATCGTCCAGGCCAAGTGAGGCCTCGGCCACCGCAACCAGCTGCTCGGCATAAGGCGTGCCCCAGGCGCCCGTGTAGACGCGCCGGAAGACCTGATCGGCCAGATAGGCCACCTCGATGTTCGACAAGGTTTCGGTGGGGTGCCGGTCATCCTGAAGCGCGGCGCGCCAGCGTTGGGTGACGAGTTCAGCATCCCACCGCGAGCGGCCGAGGTCGGCATCATAGCACTCGCTCAGAAGCTCGGCCGTGACCAGTTCGATGATCCCGACATTGTACGGGTGCCCGATGCCTTGCGCCTCGGGAGTGTTGCCGCTGGTGGTGCGGAAGGTGATGTTGGAGGCGAACGTCCGATAGCCAGCGACCTTGAACGTGTTGATGATCGCCCGCTGCCCCGCCTCGATCGCGGCTAGGCCGGGGTCGGACGCGTAGGGCAACGTCCAAGAGTTTGTGATGCAGTTGCCGATCAGCGCATGGCTGAGCAGACCGCCATAGGCCGCCACGATCTGGGCGGCATAGCTCTGCAAGGCAGGCAGGCCGGCGCTCGACTTCCCCCAGTCGAACACAAGCGGGTCTCGACCCGGAAACGCGGAAGAGACGAGATCTTCGACGAACCGCGAGGCACCATAGATGTCTTCCCGGCTGGCGCCCAAGATCGCCCAGGTGTCGAGAGGCCCGTTCGCGGGAGCCTTGTTGAGCTGCGCATATACCGCGCTGCCCCCAACGCCTCCGGTCACCGTCAACCCGATTGTGCGAGCAGATGCGCTTGGCGGAATGGCCACCAGCTGGCGCCGGCCTTTCTTCGCAGTGCCCGTGCCGACATAGTCAGCCGACTGAGCGTTGCCGGGTGAGGGAAACTTCTCAACGAACCCCTGGTCGACGCCGTCCACGTCGACCTTCGCTGCACCCATCGGCGCACCCACGAAGGTAAGAAGAACGGTTGTGTCACTCGGGCCTATTCCCCACCCGACACGCTCCGTTGCACCTTCCGCCACCGTGAAGCTGGGACGGGTTTTGCTCGCTGGTGAGGCCTGCGCAGCGGCAAGCGCGGGTTGCGCGCTGGAGAGCCCTGCGCTGGTGGCCACCGTCGCCGGCATCCGCCAGTCTTGAGCAGGAGGCGTAGGCGCCGGCTCAGGCGTCGGGGTCGGGGTGGGCGTGGGCGTCGGCGTCGGCGTAGGAGTGGGGGTCGAAGTGGCAGCAGCGGCGATGGCAGCAACAGACACGCCGAGGGAGAGACCGAGCCGCATCGCTCAGGCGTCCTTCACGGCGATTTTCTCGCCAGCAGTAGCTGCGAAATCGCGCGCCTGGCCGTCGAGTACGATCCTTCGTTCCGGCACACCAGCATCCGCATCAGCTCCGAAGGCGACGAAAACGGCTCCCCCGGTAGCAGATACGGTCCAGACCTCCCCAGCCTGAGCCTGAAGCTCGGCTGTCGTGGAGTTTGCAGCACTGTTGAGGGTGGCCGCCACACGCGGCGCGGACCTGAGAAGCGGAAGGTCTTCGGTAGGACCGCCACGCTTGACGGTCGATCCAAGTTCAATGTGTACACGGGCCATTGTCGGCTTCCTTCATTCGGGAGGTGGATCAGCGGGGGCAGTCAGCCGGCGCGAGGCCTGTGGCGAACAGCGCCGCTGTGCAGCGCCGCTCCAGCTTGACGCCGGCAGCGCGGTTGTTCGCGCGCTCGACGGCGCCGACTGCTTCGGCGTAGCGCTCGAGCGCCTCGCCGAACCAACCCTTGTCGACGGTGACCAGCTCGCCCGACTTTCGGCCGCTGTGCGGCGTCAGGCGCTCCGCCCGCGTCAGTTCAGGGGATAGCTTCGGCAGCGTCGGCCGCTCGGTTCGCGCGATTGACGCCAGCGTTGAGGTCTTCGCGCAGCTGGTCGACAGGAGCGGCAGGGACAGGAGCGCCAACAGGCGCAGGCGGGACAGCGTCGAGAGCATCGCGAAGGTCCTTGATCGTGGCCTGTACGGCCGAGGTGGAAAGTGCGTCGGCGCGATCGACGCGGCGGGCGATCGAGTCCGCGACGGCAGCGGCCTGCCGTTCGTCCGAGCGGGCTTCACCGACGCGCTCGGCATGCTGCGCCTTCGCCTGGGCGGTCACCTTGGCCTCGCCAGCCTTTTCGCCGCCACGACGAATGGCGAAGATCGTGGCGAAGATCGCCAGCACGACGACCACGCCGATGATGGTGCGGGCGCGGGTCATACCGGCAAACCCGTCAGGCAGATCGCCCGCTCGCGCGCGCGGCGGTTCACCAATCCCTGCACGACGCGGCCACCCGCCATGCGAAACGCCGGAAAGCGGTCGCACCCGGCCCGCCACTGCCCTGCGTTCCAGAGTTTGGCGATGCTCGACTTGCACACGCCGGCCGTGCCGATGTTGTAGGAGAGCGACACCGCCGCGATCACCTGATTCGTTCGGCCGTGCAGCTTGGGAACGCAGCGGATGATCGGCTCCGCATGCGCGATCAGTTCCTCTTCCAGCAGCTGGTTGCACTGGGCGGGCGTGAAGGTCTGCCCCATCTTCACGCCCTTGGTGATCCCGTCGCAGGCAGTCGGCACGCCGACGATGTCCAGATAGGCCTTCAGGTACTGCTTGCCGGCGACATGCTGGACGGTGACGGACTGGTCGGCGTTGACCGCGGCCTTGACCGTGCGGCCGCTCTCTTCCTTCGGCACCAGCACGAACAGCGCGGCCGCAGCGGCAACCGAGCCGATCACACCGGCCAGCGTCTTCTTGCCAGTCGGCTTACTGCGCGGTGCCATCGGCCGCCTCCTGCATCTTGGCCGCCGCCTTGGGTTGCGGGATGAAGCGGGCCGCAAGGGCCGCCAGGAACAGCATGAAAGGCACCACGTCGCCGATCGGCGCGGGCACGATCGCGCGCACGTCGTCGGGAAGCACGTTCCAGACCTGCATGAGGGCGTCGGGGGCGAGCGTCGCCCAGCCCATGAGAATGGCGCCGAGCGCGGACACGCGCACGGACCACAGGCGCCAGGCTTGGCGCCAGCCGTCGATCAGTTTCACCGATGTTCTCCTGTTGATGCGCGGCTACCGGCCGCGAGCGGTTCTTCCACCGCGCCGCAACCAGCGGCGGCGCTCTCGGGTGAGTTCTTGGCTGTCCAGCACCGACGCGGCATCCAAGACGAGCCGTTGCAGGTCAGGTGCGATCGGCGGCGGCGGGAACGCCGCGCGAAGCGCCGGATCAAGCACCGTCTCGACCCTCGACTCCAACCAGCGCCGATGCGCCACCACACGCTCAGTGACCGAGGTCAGGAGCGCAACAGCGCCGAAGATCATCAGCACCAGCCCGCCGTCCGCGCTCACGGCGTTTTGTCCTTGGCGGGGGCAATCAGCTCCAGCTTGACCTCAATCCGCGCGGTCCGGGTATCGAGTGTGGAGAGCATCGCCGTCAGAGCCTTGTCGCCATCGCGCGCGTCTTTTTCGAGCTGGTCGATCCGGCGCGTGTTATCCTCGGCCCGGCGAGCGTTCTCCTTGACCTGCGAGATGTATCCACCGCCCGCCTGCGCGCCGCCGAGCAGCACGACGGCAAGCGAGATCGCCGGCAGATAGTCCAGCCAGCGCTGGCGCGGCGCCGGGGGCGTGGTCACGCGCGGGTCCTCCCGGCAACCCGGAGGGTTACCAAGCTGCTGACTTTCATCTGACGATCCTTGTCTGGAGTGGTTGAGCGGCCTGCTGTCGGCAGCAGGCTAATCGGTGATCAGCTGGCCATCGATGCGTATCGAGTTCTGATTGAACGAGGACGTACTCACCTCGCGACCGGCCACGCCGGCACCCGAACCGTAGTCTTGATACTGCCAGGGCTCGACCGTCGTTTGCCCATCGACACTGCGGATCACGCCGAAGGGTGCCGTCGTGCGAACGTCGATATAGTTGTACTGCGGCCCACCATACCCCGCCGCGCCGTCCAGGAAGACCGCGTGCGAGGCGAACTGGCCATCCGAGTCATTGCGGTGCACGGCAGGGCCGATCACGACGCTGGTAATCTCGTTACCGTAGCAGTTGAGCCGATTGCCGTTCACGTCCCCATGCACCAGGAAGATGCCTGCGGAGATCGCCTGCGGTGCGACAGCGCCGCCGTGGTGACGCGCGACGCAGCCGGTGTCTTCGAGCGTGCCGCCCGTGATCGTGTTGCGGCTCCCGCGAATGACAATGTTGGAGGAATTGCTTTCCTGCGAACGGATGCCGGTGATGTTGTAGCCCGACCCGTCGATCGTCATGTTCGATCCGAGCCGCTGGCCAGCGGTCCCGGTGCCGTTGTAGGATAGCTTGACCGTGGTGAAATTGCCGTTGGAGCCGCCATTTGGCCCCAGGTACAGGCCGACACCACTATTGGCCTGAAGCACCAGCGTGTTGACGTTGTCGTCGAAGCTCTCGCACTTCCAGCCCATGCCGTTGCAGTTCAGCACGTTGACGGCCATCACGTTGCTCGACGAACGGCCATAGGTGTGGATGCCGTCGTTCGTGCTCTCCCACACGTCGACGAACGCCATCCGCCAATAGGGGTCGACATTCGCCAGCGTCTGATCGCCGAGGGTCGACATCATTTCCAGCGCCGTCACGGCATCGCCACCGGGCTGATAGTAGCGCCCGCCATGCACGCCGAATTGCATCAGCGTCACATAGTCGTCGGCATATTTGTAGATCTTGCCGCCGACATTCTGGTTGTTCACTACGACTTCGTTGCGGATGAACGTGACGCCCTTCTGATCCAGCGCATTGCCCGTCTCAGGCTTCGGCGGCAGCTTGACGAAGAACGACTGCCCCGAGCCATAGCCCACCAGCGCCGTCCGCGCCTTGTAGCGGAATGCCCGCGTCATGATCCCGCCCTGCGGGATGATGACCACGGCACCGCGGCTGTAGTAGCCGGGCGACTCGCTATCGGCCATTGCGCGCCGCACCGCATCGGTATTGTCGGTGCCCCAGCCCATCCGGTTCGAATTGGACGAGCGGTTCGGCGCGTGGGCGATACGGACGCGCGTGGGCGAGATCACCTCTTGGATCGTCGACTGAAGCGGTCCGCCGCCCGTCAGCCAGGCTGACGAGAGCAACATGACCTTGCCCACATCCTGCGGCTTGAACTGTCCGCTGGGGCTATCGATGAAGAACGAGCCCGCGACCGATATGCCGTCCCGCGTCTCCTGAAAGTCCGGCTTCACGTTGTATGGCGGGGAAGACAGATTGATCGTCAGGTTGTTCGCGATCTTGGCAATCGACGCGAGGTTGAGGCTTCCCTCGATCCCGCCTCGCGTGACGTTCAGCAGATCGTCGAACCGAGCATCGTTCCATGCCTCCAGATCGGCGGTGCGCCGCGAAGCGAAGAGGTCGGTCGTAAACCGCTTGAGCGCGCCGCTCTTGTCGATGCCGAGCAGCGAGATGCCCGCCGCTGAAGATGCGGTCGTGGCCGGCAGAACATCACCGGCCTGCGCGTTAGGCACGGCCTTCACCGCATCGACGGTGAACTGCCACCCCCCGGCAACCAGCGCCATCATCTTTGCCGGCGACGGCACCATGCGGGTGTACCCCGCGCTGTCGGTGAGCGGGAACAAACCGTCTCCGTTCGGCCCACCGTCTGCGGCTCCGCCCCACCAGTCCGCCGACTCCCGCTGGGTTAGATCGCGGCGTCCGAGCAGGTTGGTGACCTGCTGAAGCAGCTGGGCATCGAGAGGCATTAGAGCACTGCCTTCTTGAGTTCGAGGACCTCAAGCGCCGAGCCGGCCTTCACCGTCAGCGCCAGATTCTCGGTTTCTGTGTTGAGGACCGTGAAGGCGATCGTGTGCTGGCCGGCGCCGAGCCCTTGCAGATAGATGAACGGTGTCATCGGCATGCGTCCCTGGCTGTTCTCAGTATCGAGGATGATGTTGACGCTGCCAGCGGCGTAGCCGGTGTTCCCGTTGACGACGAAGGCGCCGGCGAACTGGAGATCGTCGGGGCTCCAGAACATCCCGAAGAATTGCGCCTTCACGGTGCTGTCCGGTTCGGCCTTCGTGAAGGTGAGCGTGGCGACCGTAGTGGTTACGCCCCGAGGGCAACTTACGTCGCCGGGGAGTACCACGAAGCGAGTCTGCTGAGCGGAAGCCGCCTTGAGGTGCCTCGTCTCGACAATGTCGGCGACGATGCGCGTCGCGTAGATCTCACCGAACGTCCATCGCCCGTTGGCGTAGAAGAGCGGACGGATCGGATTGTCGCCGTTCGGATCGACGAAGTCGAACTCGTTTGCCATGAACGCGATCCGCGATTTGCGGGTGATGCCATCAGCGGTGATGCTGAAGGCACCGGTGATCCCGTCGGCATCGGCCCGAAGGATCGACTTCGCGGTTGCGCCGGCCTCGCTGACAAAGGCATCCTGCAGCACCGTCACGGACGCGCTCACGGTGCCGAGGGTCGCCCCGATCTCACTGAACTTTTGCGCCATGGTGACGGGCCCCGCCATCACCTTGTCGAGGTTCATATTCCACGCGGTTCCGTCGGGCGTCTTGGCGCCCATCAAAGATAGGCTGGCCGCAAGCGCTGTTGTTGCGGTCTGCTGCGCATTGCGGAAGGTGAGGAATTGGGTACCGACCGCCTGCCCCTCCACCAGCGTGCGTGCATCGAATACCGCGAGCAGATCGTCCTGGCGCAGCGCCTCCGCCAGAATGCCGGCGGTGTTGATGTCGAGGCTGTCGACGATCTCCTCGGCTACGCGATCGTGGATGATGGTGCCGGTCGGCGCGCCTACGGTTGCACCATCCTCGGGTCGCGTGGGGCCTGTCACAGCGCCGAAGTCCAGCGTCGTGCCGCTAGTGGTAACAGGGCCAATGATCCGCCGCTGCCCAGTGAACCCTTGCCGGCGATAGCTGACGGCCACCTCATAGGCGGTACCGCCCTGGACGCTGCTAATGTCCTGCCGGGTCATGTCCGGGCCGAACACGCCCGCACCCCTCCAGCCCGCTTCCTCGGCTTGGCCGCTGGCGAAGACCCGGTACTCCAACACAATCGCATCGGGCGAGGCTGCATCCATCGCGCCGGTTACGATCAGGGCCGGCACCGTCGCTTCGCCGGATACGATGCCGGTGCCGCTGATCATCCATGCACCCTCGCCGGGCACGGGGATCAGTACGGGACCAGTGACCCCCGGCGTCGGCGGAGGCGTCGTGGTCTGCCCAAGCGCGAAAGGATGCTTGGCCGCAGTCTCGCTGCGCGCCGTCATGGTGACGATCCCGCCCGCGGGCTCGAGATCGCGGTTCAGCAGAAGGATGGGCTGATTGACCAAGCCCAGTTCCGGCAGCTGCGCCGTCACGCAGTCGCCGGGTTTGTACCCCATCCACACCAGCTTCAGGGGCAGCTTGATCGGGCCGAACTCGCGGGCGTTCTCGATGTCATACCGGACGGCAGTCGCGACCTGCTTGCTGTTCTGAATGAACGGATAGTCCTGCACCTTGGAGCGCCGGCCGCGATCCTCCGCCACATGCTCTGGAACGCTGATCGGCGGGCCGGGCAACAGTTCCCAGTGGTTCGCCTCAAGGCGATAGCGCGGCGTGATGGTGTTGATGCGGCTCCGGCGGGGCTGGGTCGCAGCAACGCTAGCTTCCCCTACGACATCGTCGGTCGTGATGGTGGCGAGGCTCACGCGCGGGGCGTTCACGAAGCACGCGACCTTCGCGCCCAGAGCAAGCGGTTCGCCCATGCCGGCTTGGAGTATCTTCTTCAGCGAGTCCCACTTATCGTCGCCGGAGAACACCACGCCGCCGACCTTCCAGCCATTCGCGTCGGCGATGTTCGCGCCCTCCACGAACGACGCGACATCAATCCCGGCCTGCGGCGCACCCATGCCCATCACGCGCACCCAGTCAGAATTCGGGTTGGTCTTGTCGCGCTGCCAGATCCCGTGCGCCCACTTGAGGCCCCAAAGGTACGGGTTTTCGCTGTACTCCCAGGTCGAGACCGCCGCATCATAGGCCGCACGGTCGCTCGGATCGGCCATGCGGTGCGGCCCCGACCCACCCGGATAGGTGCTATCCTTGCGCGGGTCGTAGCAGAGCATGCCCTCCACCACCCACATCGGCTCGGGCACACCGTTCTGATACAGCTTCGCCTTGGTATCGAAGCGAAGCGTCCAGGACGCGGCAGCCTTGCCCGATAGCTTGTGCGCAGCCGTCCAGCCCGGAGGAGAGCCGGCGCCGGCACCGAAGCCGAGGGCTGCCGGTTCCGGTAGCGCACCGATCTGCGTCATCGCCCACATGAAGCCGGCGAAGGCGCCGATCGCGCCGCCGGTGGCGTTGAAGTTCACCGGCACCTTCTCCGCCTTGAAGCTGCCGACCGACTTGACCGGTCCCAGCGACAGCACCGATACGAAGGACTGCCGATCGTTGTCGCCGTCATCCTTGGTGTTGAAGCCCTTGCGCATGACGATGTTGCCAGCCGTGCCGGTTCGCCCGAGGACAAGCGGAATGCCGGCGTCGGGGTCGGCGGCGAATTGGGTCTGAGACCCTGTCGCTTGAGCGGTAGGCTTCTTCGCCGTGAGCTGAGAGCCAACCGACAAGACTGCGCTCGCGACCGTAGCTATTCCAGCTACGGTGGACGCAGCAGCCGCAAGCGCGGTGCCAGCGGCGGCTAACGCGCCGACGCCCGTAGCAACCAGGGCAACGGCGCCGACTACCACAGCAGCAGTAGCGAGCACTTTTGACAAAAGCCGGCTCCCGTTTAATTTCCACCACCTCGAAGAGGGGGATTCTATGAAAGTGATGATGATTGCCGCCGCTGCGGCGCTGCTCAGCGGCTGCGCTTCAACCGACAAGGTCTTGAGCAAACAGCCCAAAGAAGTATTTCACTCGCAGCAGAGTGCCAAGGAAGTGGCATTCTGCCTCGCAAACAAGAACAACACCGCCGCCATGGACCGCGACGATGGGTCCAAAGTCGTGTTGATAAAGAACGGCTACGGCGGGGTGTCGATGGCGTTCTCGGTATTCGAAGAAGGCACCGGATCGCGCATTGAGTACCGGAAACAATTCGGAACTATCGGCGGCGCTTGGAAGCAATGCGTCGGCCTGAAAGACTAAACCGGCATAACCCGCCAGGCGGCGACGTATTCTAGGGGCTGTAGCACCTGTACGCCGCCGCCGATCGCCTCATGATACGCGACAACTCGGCCGTTCCCCAGCGCGATGGCAAAGGCGCCCAGGCTGTCTACCGCCGGCATCTGGATGATGTCTCCGGCGACAGCCGCTGCCGGCGCGATTCGCTCCAGGCCTAGCGCGTCCAGCGCCTCACCAACTGACGCGAACCCGGCCGCCTTCAGCGCCTTGGTCGCGCTCGCGACCGTGCGGTACGATCCCGAGGGCGGCAGCTTCACCTTGCGCCCCAGCTTCCGCAGGTGCGCCGCGATCATCCGAACGCAATCGTTCGTACCCAGCCGGAGCGGGCGGTTGCGCCATGCGTCGAGGATTGCCTGCGCGGCATCTCGCTTCCTCACCATCGGATCAACAGCGGTCATTGGTAGGACACCTGCAAGTTATAGCCGCCGCCAAAGCTCCCGGCGCCGCCATAAGTGATTGGAGAGGGATTGCCCGCTACGCCCCAATAGACCGGCTGATCGACGCCGGTGACGTCGTCCATGCCCGCTTCGTTCGGGAAGATGCTGCGATGATGACCCGGCGAAAGACGTGCAGACTCGTCGCCCTCGAACAGGCGCTCGAAGACGCTAACGACCTCGTAATTCAGCCGGCGATCATGCTCGCGGGAAATCAGCGTCGGCACGTCCAGCTCGCCCAGGAAGATCAGGTAAGGATCTGGGATCGGCCGTCCGCTGACTTGATCGACAGCGCCAAGCCACACCGTCACGTGCGAACCCTGCATAGTGGGCGCGGCAAGGGCGGCGGCCGCAGCATCGCCGTTCGGCAACAGCGTAACGGCGAACGCGGGAGCGCTGTCGCCCAAGCCGTCGCTCAGCTGCTCGATATCTGACAGCACGCCAAACGTGGCGTCTTCACCGACATAGGTTTTGCCGCCGAAGGGGATCACGCCTGCGCCGTCTAGCAGGTTGAGGGTATAGTCGGGCAGCTCGAACGAGATCGCGCCGAACACAAGCGGAGAGACACCCCGCAATTCGGCGTCGAGAGCCGGCGTCAGATTGGTCATTTTGCCTCAACGATCCGGAAAGACAGCCCGACGAAGCGAGCCACGTCGAGGGTCCAGCTGCGGCTGTCGCCCTCGATCAGTCCTTCGATCTTGGGGTTGAAGTCGCAGATCGCTCCGTTGCCGGGCTGCATGCGGAGCATCGGTGCGATCGGCAGCACAACGTTGCCACCGCCATCGGCCGCCACGTCCGCAGTCGCCATCTCCAGATAGTAGCGGCCGCCATGGATGATCGAGAAGAACTGCCCGTCTCGGACCTGATAGCCGGGAGCAAAGCCTCGAAGATTGATCGCGGAGCCGGCCTGCCCGCCGCCGTTAACGCGAGGGGCGCCGGGGTTGCCGATGTCGAGGCCGAGCTGCGGCCACTCGAAGATCGCGCCTTGGCGCTGTGCCTGGATCAGCTTCGACACCCAGACCCGCCCCGCCGCTTCGGTGCGCAGCTTAGGCATGGTCACATCGATCGCGAAGCGGTCACCCAGGCGCAGCAGCTTCTGCATGGCGCCACCGAATACAGGGCGCAGCGTGCCGCCCCATTCCAGATAAGCAGGCTCGGCACTGGCGGGGCCGGGCGAGGAAGGAAGGGCGATGCTCATGGGCGACCCAGCCGCCGCCCAGCGGCACGCGCAGACTGGCTGCGGGCCATTGCGGCACCTCCTGCAGCGGCCTGCGCGTCCAAAGCCTGGATGCGCGCCCAGAAGTCCTCGACCGTCATCACGCCGCTCATGTTGACGACTAGGCTGCGACCCTCGCTCCGGTTGTCGTTACCGGGACGCCGGATGTCGACGATCTCACCCTTGCTGGCGCGGAACTGGACCAGGTTCGCATCCACGCCCGACATACCACCGACCTTGAAGCTGCCACCGGTGCGAAAGCCGGGGATGTCGACATCGATTGGTCCGCCCGTCACGCCCGAGGTCCAGTCGCCCGCACCCTTCGACTTGCCGAACAGACCGCCCAGCGCCTTGCCGATAGAGGAGAGGATGCCCCCGCCGCTGCCCGAACCACCACCGTTCCCGGCTTTAGAGAACAGATTGGCGATCAGGTCGGCCAAACTATTTAAGGCGTCCTCCATTCCCTTCGCGACCTTATCCTTCCACCAGTTTTTTACCCAGTCGCCGATGTTGCCATCCAGGGCGGAGCGGAGGCCGTCCTTGAGGGTGCTGCGCCACAGCCCGGTGATCCTCGCCCTCTCACTTTCGCCAGCTTCCGATGCCGCCTGCGCGAACGCCGCGGGCGCCGACATGCCTTCGTCCTGGAGCCGACGCGCCCGCTCGCGGATGTCGATCTCGCGTTGCAGCTGGCGAAGCCGCTCTTCACTGTCACCGCGCTCCTGCGCGAGCCGCAGCGCACGATCCTGCGCGTCGTCGGCGAACCACCGCCGCCGCACATCCGCGCGAGCCGCATCGACCGCGGCCTGATCGGCTTCGGCAAGGCGGGTGGCCTCGGCAAGGTTTTTGGTCTGCTCGTAGTAGGTCGCGACACGGCGCTTCAGCTCGGCCTGGCGCTCCAGAGTCGCTTCGAGCGCACGATCGTTACCGATGCGCGCAACCTCGATCGCCACCGCCGCACGCTCGTCGGCAACTTCCTTCGCGATCGCTTCGGAGCGGGCAGCCTGGATCGCATGCATGTCGCGCTGGGCAGCGACGCGTGCCTGATCCAGCGTCAGCCCGGTACGCTGATAAGCTTCGACCTGCTTCGACAGCGCGAGCTGGTCCTGAATGCGGCGCTCGGCTTCCTTGTCGCCACGAGCACGCGCGGCCTCAAGCTCGGCCTGGACGCGCAGCTGCTCGCGGTTGTCACCATCATACTTGGTGTCGCGACCCCGGCCCTTCCGGCTAGCGCGTTCCTTCTTGGGCGCCGTGAAGTCAACGTTGCGCGTGCCGGACACGGGTGGGGCAATGGGAGCTCCCGACTTTGGTGCGGCGGGTAGCGGCGACGCATCAGCCTCACCGCTGCCGCCCAGGCCTAGGCGCTGCTTCAGCGCCGCATACTTGTCGCCGATCCACTTCGCGGCATTGCCGATCCACGTCATCAGGCCGCCGAACTTGTCGACCAGCCAACCCTTCACACCATCGTACACGCCCTTGGCGGCGGACACCACGTTGGGGAAGGCGCCAGCCACCCAGTTCACGCCGCTCGCCACCACACCGGTGAAGGCATTCATGATCCAGGTGAACCCGTCGACGAGGAAGGACTTGGCCGCTTCGTAAGCCACCTGGATGGGGATCACGAGTTGCGGAAAGACCATCGTCACAATGTCGATGATGGTCTGGCACGCGGCGTCCACGGCAGCCCCTGCGGAGCCCCATGCACCAGCGAAGTCGCCGGTGAGCAGTGCGGTAACGATACCGACGATGTTGCTCACGACATCCACGAAGCCAGAGATCGCGCGCACGCCCAACTGGAGCGCCTGCACCAAGGCAACGCCGAACATCTGCACCATCGCACCGATGAAGGTGCCGGCGACATCCACGACGCCCTTGATCGCCGTGACGATGAAGCCGAATGCCGCGCCCATGGGGCCGTTCGCAACCTGCGACGCGACGGTGCCCAGCTGCTGAAACAGGGCCGTGAGTGGCGGTCCAAGGTTCTCCTGCGCGTACTTCCACACCTGCCCGAGCGCAGCGATGATGCTGTCTTTGAACAGGATGACACCGGCGACCGCCCAACCGATCGGGCCGACGATGCCGAGGAAGGACCGCGAGAGCATCGCCAGCGCCTCGCCTAGACCTACGCGCGCCACCAACTGCGCGAGCGCTGCGCCCAGCGTGCTGATAGGCTCCAGCACCAGGCTGATGGCCCAGCCGATAGCGCCGAAGCCGCGCGCCACCTTCGCGATCAGGAATGCCGCCAGCGCGCCGAAGGCGACGGCAAGTGGCCCGAGGGCGGCCGCAATCGCGCCGATGACGACGCCGACCCGCAGTAATGCCGGATTGGCATTCGCGATCCCTTCCATGAACGACGCGAAAGAGTTCTTCACCGAGGTGATCATGGCGGTGAGGCCGGCCTCACCGATAGCGATCTTCACGCTCTCGAAGGCATTCGCCATGCGCGTCGTCGCTGCCGCTTCGCCCTCAAGGCGCTTGGCGATCTTGCCGCCGACATCACCGCCGGCAATCTCCTGCTGAAGATCGGCAATTCCCTGCCGGCCTTTTTCCATCAGGCCGATTGCGGTGCGCGCCGCGTCGGAGCCGAAGATCGTCTTGAGCGCGTCGGTCTTCGACTTGTCCGAGAGCCCGGCGAACGCCTTGCGCAGCACCTCGGCCTGTTCGGCGAGAGGTTTCATGCGACCCGTGCGCATGTCGAAGAACTCGATGCCGAGTTTCTTCATCGCGAACTCGGCTTCCTTGGACACCGGCACCAGCGACTGGATGTAAGTCTTGAAGGACGTGCCCGCGTCGGAGCCGCTGCTGAACTGGGTGCTGGTCGCGGCAATGGCCGTGGCGAAGTCGCGGAAGCTCAGCCCTGCCGAGGCTGCGACGCCGCCGCCCTGCGCCACCGCACCCTGAAAATCTAGGAACCCGAACTTGGACGCATCCAGAGCGCCGACCACATCGTTGACGACCGTCGGCAGCTCGCCAGCAGTCGCCTTGAACTGTCCCATCACGTCGGTGACCAGCGAAACGGCCGAAGGCACTTCGGCAGCGCCGGCAGCTGCCAGGTCGAGCGACGCCTTCAGCGCCCCGCCCATGATGTCGGCGGTCGACACGCCGGCAAGCCCAAGCGCCTCTATTCCGTCCGCCGCCTCGGTCGCGCCCTTGCCGACTGCCGGGCCGAGCGTCTTGGCCTGATCGGATAGCGTCTTCAGCTCGCGACCGCTCACGCCCTTCAGCGCGGCCTCCACGCGTTTCATGGAAGCTTCGAACCCGCTGGCACTGCGATTCGAGGTGACGGCAAGCGCAGCGAGCGGCGCCGTCACCCCGACCGTCAGCGCAGTGCCCATGCCGCGCGCCTTGGCCGAAACATCATCGAGCGTGCGGCTCAGCTGCTCGAACACGGTGCGCAGGCCGCTGAGGTCACCACGAGCGCGATTGACCGCAGGCGTCCAATCGCCCGTATCGAGCACCAGCACGCCGCGAAGCGCGCCGATCACTGCGTTCCCGCTCATGCTACTTCCCGTTTTTGTTGAGGCCTGCGACGGCAGACCACATCCGCGCCATCGTCATCATCTGCTCGGCAGTCATCGCGCGCCGCTTCTGCTGGCGCTTGGGCTTGCCCACGATGTCCTTGAGCGGCGGCATCTTCTTCGCGCGGCCGAGCGCGGCGATCGTCCAGGCCAACCATGCCCGGTCCTGGTGCGCGACTTCAGCCGCGCGGCGCTTGCCCTCAACGAGCAGAACGAACAGCCTAGGGGTCGAGCGGAAGAAGGTTTCGTGCGAACCCAGATCCAGCTCGACCCAGATCGTCAGCGCTTTCGCCCAGTTCCAGGCTTCTTCGGCGCCGGCTTCGGCTTCGGCGCCGGAGCCTTTCCCCCCGCGCTCCCGACAACCTTCGCCTCAGGGAATGCGGCCACGAACGCCTTGGTGACGACCTGCGCCGCCTCGGCCACGCCCATGTCGTGGATCAGCCGCCCTGCTTCCAGGTCGCTCAGGGCGCCGTGATGCGCGGCCAGCCCGATCCGGAAGATCGAGCGGATCATGGTTGGCTTGCTCAGCTGCTCACCGATGTCCGCCACGTCGACTTCAAGCTCTTCCTCAATCGTACAGAGCGCGTTGAAGTCATAGACCAGCTTCCAATTCTGGTCGGCCGCCTTGAAGGCGACCTCGCCCTTGATGGTTTCGGCCATGATCAGTCTTCCTGATCGTCAGCAGCGACCATCGCAGCAGCACCGCCAGCGGGCGCCGCTTCGCGAACAATCGAACCGCTGACACGGCCAGTGATCGTCGCCGTGAGGCGATCGTTCAGCGGCGCAGTGGGATTAAAGCCGCGGATCAGGTTGCTGAAGGCCCAGACGGCGCCATTGGGCCATTCGACCTCGAACGGCACGGGGCGCTTGCCAGCCTTGGCCTCCATGATCAGATCTTCCGTCGGCCCACCCGGGATGTAGTTGAGACCGAAGGTGCATTCACCGGGATCGGTCATGCCGCCGATGAATTCCTTGTACCCATCGGGCGAACGGAAGTGAGACACTTCGATCTCGTCATCCATCTGCTCGGGCGGCGTGAACTCGAACACTTCACCAATCTCTGTGAAGTCCGTTGCCGCTGGGGTGGCCTTCATCCGCAAGATGAGGCCGAGGCCGGAAATTGCTTCGCTGTTGCCAGCCATGGTCGTCTCCTTGGTGTTAAGCTCGATGCAGGATGCGAATGTCGAGCGAGGTGCGATGAAGGACCTGATCGGCCCCATCGGTGTCTTCATCGTCGCGCTCGCCGACGATGAAGCTTCCTTGGAAGGTCGGGCGCGCGAGAGAGGCCGCGCCAGCTTCGACCTGCCGCGCCACCAGCTTCGCTTCGCCGAAGTCGCGCCCAAAGCAGTCGGCCTGGACGATGTACGGCGTCAGGCCGTCGCGACCGGAGAACGTGTAGAACGGCGACTTGCCGGCGACCTGCAGCCGCACCGCCGGCACGCCGTTGCGCAGCCCCCAGTCGACGCGATCGCCGACGATCGCCGCCAACCCGGTCCAGGCCAGCAGCGCCGCGCGAAAATCTTCTTCCATGATCAGCCTTTCGTGAGGCTCCGCAGCAGGCGAGCGGCGCCAGTGCGAAGACGCTGCTGCACCTCGCCTAGCTGCCCCATCCAGGCAGGCCGCATGTACGGGTGCCCGACCTCGCGGACGGTGCCGAACTCTTCAGTGATCGCCCGAGTCATTGACCCCGGCCCGACATAGACTTCTACCGTGCCGGGCTCAGGCGTATTCTGCGCCGCCTGCGCAGGGCTCAGATGATCCCCGACGCCGATCGAAGCAGCCAGCACTCCGGTGCGCTTCCGCACCAACCCACGCGCAGCATCCGCCACCGGCTCCAGCGCCTCGAACCCGAGGGCGCGAAGCGCGTCTTCGTCTGTCATGCCGTGAAGCCGCTCCAGTGAAGCGTCCATTTCGTCGGCGCCTTCGAGCCGGATGCCGGTCTTCACCGCTGTGGCAGCAGCGCGGTGGCGCTGATCTCGATGCCGACGCGGCGGCCCCGTGCTTCTTTGGTGCTTACCACCTGATAGCGGCGCCCCTCACACTCGAGGAAGTCCCGCCCGTCGACCGTCTCCGTCAAGTCGTCGTGGCGGACGAGAAAGCGAGCCGTGATCGACTGCTCTTGGGCGGCAGCGGCGATGCGCTCGCCATCGCTAACATCGGTCTTCTTCGCCCAGCGCCCACCAATCGGCTCGACCGCACCCACCTTTTTGCTGAAGCCGGTGTCCTCCACCGCGCCTCGTAGGATGGTGATGCGGCGATCCAGCTCGCGGCTGTTGATCGGCATCAGCCTGCCACCGGCACGCGATCGATGTCGCAGAGCATCATAAAGCTTTTCGGCACCTCATCCAGGTTCCCGCCGTCATAGAGGTGCTGGATCAGCAAGAGCGCAGCGGTGCGCAGGGTCGGCGCGCCGACGGCTAAGTCAACATAGCCGGCGACGAACTCGATCTTGACCACACCCGCGCCCCGCGAGGTCGTTGGCCACCAGCCCGAAACTGCCGGAGCGAGGCGATCATCAATCAGGCGCCAAAGCCCTGCGGCATCGCGAGGGCCGCCCAACTGGTCGACATAGGTCACGCGGGTGACTTCGCTGACAGGCTCGCGCGGAAGTGTGATCACGCCATCCCCGAAGGCGTCGAGGGTAGCGACCCATGCGCGGCGCTGGAGAGAGACCCGGCTTCTTTTCTCCACGAACTGGAGGGCGGTGAGGCGGAGCGCTTCCGCCGTCGCGTCCAGGCTGTCGAGCTTGAGTTGCTGGAGAACAAGCGCGTCGGGCAGCGCCGTTGCGGCGTCGAGCGGGGCGGCCGCTCGGATAGTCATACCCACGACCGCCCCTCCCTTACTTGCCGCGACCGGGCTTCGCAGGCGCAGGGGTGTCGCCCTGCTGCTGCTCGATCACAGGCTTAGTTGTTTCGGCAAGCTGCGCTTCCAACTCGCCCGCGCGCGTCTGCTCTGCGGCGAGCGCACTCTCGGCCTCGGAGCGACCAGCATCGGCTGCCGCGAGTTCGGTCTTCACGCGCGCCAGCTCGTCACGCGTGTCAGCGTGCCGGGCTTTCTCCGCGTCGAGGTCCGCAATTAGCGCGTCCCTTGCCGTGACGTGAGTTTCATCCATCTCACGCAGCAGCACAGCGCTGTTCGCCAGTTCGGCGGTGAGGCGCTCGATCTCGGCACCGGCAGATGCCGTCTGCTGATCGCCACCGACCAGCACGGCATTCCCCGGTCCCGAGGTCGCCCGCTGGGGAGCGTCCAGGCCGAGCGCCAGCTCGCCGGCACGACCACCGAGACCGAACCGACGGTCGCCGGGGGTGACCACCTGGGCAACCACCGTCTCCGTCACAATCGGGCGATGATCCTGGTCGACCAGGCCGTCTGCCGTGACATAGGCCGCAACGCCCAGGCGAACGAAGTACAGCTCGCTGTCTTCCGAGCGGTCAACTCGCTGCTTGGCTTCGAAGGTTTCCTTCGGAACGGCCGTCGTTTCGTAGCTCTGTAGGAACTCGATCATGGCAACCTCCTCAGCGGATCGTCTGAGCGACGGTGGTGGACTGGTTGGCGCCGGCAGCACCGTACCGCGGATCGAAGCCGATCAGCATGGCCGACAGCAGGCTCGCCGCGCCGCCGACGGTCACCGACAGGCGGACGAACTTGAAGCCGCCGTTCTTGTCGAGGTCTTCGGGGCGAACGTTGATGGCGATCTGCTTGCTATCGCCGGTCGCTTTCACGACCTGCCCGATCGCTGAGCCTGCCACGACCTTGGCGCCAGCGCCGGCTTCGTCTGTGGCTTGCTCGACCACGGCGTCGACGGTGGCGCCGGCACCAAGCACGCCGGTCGATAGGATGGCGAGGATGGCGAAAAACTTGCGGGCGTCGACCCATCCGGTGGACACCGTGCCAGGTGCCACCTGGGCAGGATTGATGACCGCTGCGATGCCCGCGCGGTCGGACGGGTTCAGATTACCGAACATTGGATGATCCTTCTGCTCCGATCGCAGACGTGCGATCGGCCCGCGCGGGGCGCGGGTCCGAGGCTAGGCTTCAGGCGCGCTCAGCGAGTGCGACGAAGTGGGACTTGGTCGTGGTGCCATTGGCGGGCACGACCGGCTTCGACAGGACAGGCTGGCCGCCGATCCGGAACACCCAGCGGAAGGCGCGGATGTTGTAGTCGAAGTAGAGGTGGATCGAGTCGGCGAAGCTAACGCCGTTCTGCTTCCGGAACGCCTCATAGCCGTTCGGATTGACGAACTGCATGTCGCCGGCCTGGCCGATCGAGCGGGAATGCTCGTTAAAGATTACGGGGCGGCCGAGCAGCGTGCCACCCGGTGAGGCCTGATAGTTCGGATACCAGAGCGGCACGCCCGCATCGGTCTTGATCTCCATCAGCGAGGGCAGCACGTCGCTGTTGAGCAACCAGCTGGCCTGCGTCGGCATGATCATGCGGGCGAACATCTTGGCGATATTCTGCCGCACGATCGACGCTGCAGCCTGGCCGGCTTCCTTCTGCACCATGATGGTCGCGCCAGAGTTGAGCCAGCCCAGCGGCTTTTCGATGCCGTCACCGTACATGAAGGCGTCGGCGGCCTTCCAGCGGATCGCCGCTGCGGCATGGGTAGTGAGCAGGGTGGAAACGCGCGGCGCATCCTCCAGCAGCTCTTCGGTCGCGAGGACGAAGGCGTATAGTTCACCGAGCTTGGTCTCGCGCGGCGTCAGCTCCATGCGGCTCGGCTGCATCTGCTCGCCTTCCGAGCGCCATGCGGCACGGATACCGCTCGATCCCCAAGGCGTCGTCTCGTCACCCAGGCCGATCACGCGGTTCGACGAAGTCGGGTCGGGCGAGATCAGATCCATGATCGGATCGTTGCCGTCGTCGAAGACGAGATTGACGATCTGCTGCCGGAACTCGGCAGGCACCAGGTAGCTGCCGGCCGCGTCGCCCTGCTCCATATGCACGTTGGCGGGGGCGGCGAGGCGGTCATCACGGCGGAAGTTCTGGCCGGCCTGCGGGTTGGCAAAGCGAACGGCGGCGGCGAACTCGGCCAAGTTGGCGAACCCGCCGTTGTCGAGAGGCGGACGGGCTTGCGCCGGCACGGTCGCGGCAGGCGGACCAGTCGCAGGCGGGGGCGAGGTCGGATCGGCGCCGATAGCGGATGCGGCGGCCATTGCCGTTTCCGCCCGCTGGATCGACGCGGTAAGGCGCGCAAGAGTGGCGGCATCCGCCTGATCGGCGGCCTCTTCCTCGGCAGTGAGGTCGCGGTTTTCGGTGATGGCCGTGTTGAGGCGATCCTGCTGTCGCTTTGCGACCGCACGCGCCTCCGTCTTCAACACTGCGATATTGATCATGATCGCATTTCCTTTCGGGCGCGTGGCCCATGAAAAAAGGCGGCCGAAGCCGCCTTGTCCGCCGGGAATGGCGAAACCTGATTAGATGGAGAGAGCGCTCTCCACCGCCGCTGCCTGCCGTCGCATCAGCGACAGCCGGGCGCGGCTATTGTTGTACTGAGCCACGACCTCGCGCAGCGTGCTGATCCCGTCGATCGCGCCGTTCGCAAGGGCTTGGCGGGAAGAGAAGGTCTTGCCCGTGCCATGGATGCCGGCGACATCGCCGGGCTTGATCCCGCGCCCGCGCGCGATGGCCGCCGCGAACTGCACATTGGCATCATCGACACCGGCCTGGATCTCCGCCCGATCTTCATCCGAGAGCGGAGCGTAGGGATGGCCAGCGATCTTGTCGGGCGAGGAAGCGATCAGCGTAGTCTTCATGCCGATCTTGCTCTCGAACCCCGACATATCGGTGTGACCCGAGCGAACGCCGACCGAGCCGACCTCGCCACTGGTTGTGCAGTGGAAGGCGCTGCACTGAGTTGCGAGCCAGTAGGCCGCCGAGAAGCAATAGGGATCAGCGACCGCGACAACCGGCTTAGCTTGCCGGGCTTCGAAGATCGCGTCTCCGGCTTCGGCGCAGCCCCAGACGTAGCCGCCTGGGCTGCGGATCGCCAGGATGATCGCGCCAACCTTGGCGTCGGCGGCGAAATCCCTGATCCTGTCGGCGATCGTGTCATAGTAGGTTGAGCCGTACAGGCCGCGAGGTGCAAGCGTCCCGGTGATGGGCATGATCACCGTCGCACCTTCCCGGATCGGATCGGCTTGCTTTGCCTGCTGCGGCTGTCCGCCACTCATGGCCGTGGCGAGATGGCGCAGACTTTCCGGCATCATCGCCTCGATCGACCCACTTTTCAGCATCGCGTCGAGGAAGGCAGGGTGCATCGCCCACAGGGCGGATGCCACAAGAGCGCGCTCCATCTTAGTTCACCTTGTCTTGGGGCGCCGTCTCACCGCCCGTGGCGGTGTCAGCGGCACGGTTGCTGTTGAGCTCACACCGAGGATCATCAGCCCAAGGTTCGTTGATTTTGGGCTGATTGAACCACCCAGTTCGGATGTCGTTGACGCTCAGGATCGTGGACGTGCGCGCCAGCACGGCGTTCCGCCACTGAGTTGCGGCATCGCCGCGTAGCATGCTGTCCAGGTTGAACTTGGCTCGGATACCTTCAGCGCGGATGTCAGGCGGAAGCATCCGCACGGTGATTGCCTGCTCGATCCGGCGCGTCAGAGGACGAACGGCCCAGTTCACGAAGCTCCGGGTATCCTGTTCGTTGTTCCCGGCGTTTCCGCCATCGTCCGACACCATCGAGCGCGGAATGCGCCAGTAGCGCGCCAGCTCCAGCGTGCGCTGCTTGAACAGGTCGACAAGCTCGGCGTCCTTGTTCGTGGACGAGATAGCCTCGTACTTCACGCCCTGCTCGAACACGGGCGTGCCGCCCTTCTTCCAAGCGGCCACACCTTCCTTCAGGCGCGAGTGAGATTCGTCCGTCAGCTTCTGCTCGGTCGACACGATCCCAGAGGGGCGGCGATCATTCCGGAAATAGGCGCGGGCGCCGACCTCCAGCGCCAGCTGGAAGTCGATGGCACCCTTGGCCTGCTTCCACGGAGTCATCGGCCGCAGGGTGCCATCCGATAGCGTGGTGAACCAGAACAGCTGTTGAGGCAGCAGCCGACGCGTACCTTGCTCGGACTGGTAGATCAGCGACATGCTCCGCTCGCCCCATTCCGAGGTTACGCGGAGCGGGTTGAGCGGCCAGATCTCGACATTGTCGAAGCCGACGGTCGGCTCTGCGAAGGCCTCGCCACGCAGCACCGCGGTGAACGCCATGGCCGCCCAGAACTCGGCCCCCGTCTGCAACGGGTTCGGCTCGTAGGCGAGCACGTTGGCCAGCGGGAAGTCGTTGCGCGGGCCGCGATCATCCTTGAACTCAAGGCCGAGGCTGCCAACCGCCTCCGCGATGATCGACACGCAGAAGAACACGGCCGCCACGCGTGCCGCCGTCTCAGGCGTGTTCGCCTCCATCGGCAGCTGCGACATCGCGGCCCAGACTTCGTCGCCGAAGAAGCGTCCGTCCGTGACGTTGGACGGCGAGGGGCGGCTCATAGTCGAGCCAGCAGGCACGAAGCCTTCGGCGCTGTAAAACCCGCGACGGGCGCGGACGTAATCGTCAGGACCCATCACAGCACCACCATTCCGCGTTCCTCATAGACGAAGCCGCCTGCGGCCTCGGGACTTTCCGTCATCAGCATGACGGCGTTCAGCATGGCCGCGAACGGATCGATCTTCGCGCTAGGCGATCTCTTCACGATTGCGACGGCGCTGGTGCCCCGCGGCTCCATCTTCGCGTTGCCGACGCACCACTGCATCAGCTTCGTGCCCGCGTGCCGCATAGTGCGGGCAGCCAACTTGCGGGCCGACCCCTTGATTGCCGCGCTGAGCTTGTAACCCTGGGAGATGGACCGCAGCTGATCCTCACCAAACCCGCGCTCCGCGAGTTCGTCCACGATGCTTGAGACGCCGACCGGGTCCAGCCCGATGGCACCTTCATCGGGGAACAGGCCAGCGTCCTGCACCTTCGTCAGAATGTCGGCGACACCGCGAACGTCTTCCGTCAACTCCTGATCGTCGTCAGCATCGAGATCGACGGCAGCAACTTCCGGCATTTCGCACCGGATCAACGATCTCTCTTCGATCAGCTCGTCCAGCGTCGTGGCGATGTCGGCCCGTCGCTTCCACACAATCGACCATGCCCAGGCTTGGGACCAGACTAGCCACCGCTTCGAACCCTTCTCTCGACCGATCAGGCAGAGGCCTAGAAGATCGTCCAGGCCGCCCCCGTCGATCCCGGCAACGATCACTTCCGAACGCCGGATTAGATCCTCGACAGTCTTCAAGGACGGGTCGGCGGCAGCGTCCCAGAACTCAGCGCCAGTCCACCGATCGCGCGACAGCCGCGTGCCGATCTCGACGTTAAGATACTTCGCCAGGACGATCTGCTCGGACGTGTCGCCGTCCTCGCCACGCCCTTCCTTCACCTGCCTAAGCTTGCGTTGGATGAAGGACACGGATTGCGACCGCCCCATGTTGGGGTTGGTCACGTAGAAGTTGGCCGGGTCGAGATATGCCTCGTCCTCGCGCATCTGCTCGGGCCATTCGTACAGCATGCCGAAGCTGCGCGGATCGTCGATCGTGCCGTCTCGCACGCCGCGAAAATAGTCGAGCTTGTCCTTGAACACGCCCCGTGGCGGTTCGTCGCTGTGCGTCGTCAGGTAGATGACGAAGCCTTCCGGCCGTGAGGCCAGACCGCCTGTCGCCTCTTCCAGCATGCCCTCGGCATTCGCCTTCTTTCCGAACAGCCACAGTTCGTCGACAAGGACGAACCCGGCCTTGCTGCCACCGACAGTGCCGGTATCTGCCGCGATCACCTGCAACTCGGCGCCGGTCTTGCGATGCCTGATCAGACGCTGATTATCGATCACGTGCAGGATCACGCGAAGCGTCGGATCAGCGCGCACCATTGCGGCGGCAGGTCCGAAGCTGTTCCCGGCCACCTTCTGCGTCGGCGCCAAGATGCTGAGTGATGCGCCATGCCGCCAGTTGCGGATCAGCGCCGTCAGCATGATGCCAGCTGCTATGGTCGACTTGCCGTTCTTCTTACTGATGAGGAGGAGGAACTCCTCAATTAGCCGATGCCCGCAATTCGCATCATACGCCCCGAAGATCGCCTCAACGAGATCGAACACGAATGGCTCGCAGGCTTCGCCGAACGTCGGCTGACCAGCAACGTCCACCATGCGAAGCGACTTGAACACGTCGAGCGCTGCGGCTGCTTCGTTGGGGAACAGCGGAGCAAACGGCACCAGCGAGCGCCGCTCAACGATCCGTTTCTCCCAGTCTGGACACGCCGTGGTCCAGACTGGCTGTGCGATCGGCAACCCCATGTCAGTTCAGCAGCCCAGGCGGGGGAGGCGGAGCCTCGTACTGGCCGCGCAGCTCGTCGGCAGCCTGCTGCATCGACGCCTTCTTCCCCAACTTTTCCGGCTTCGGTGCACGAGCGTTGCGTGACACCTGATCGGATAGGAGATCGATGCGCGCCTTATCGAGCCGGCGAGCGAGTTCCTTTTCCGCCGAAACGCTTCCGGCCTTCGCGCCCTCGTTGAGGCGGTTCAGCTGGACCATTTCGAACCGGATCGCCGCCGCCTCGCGCTGCGCGACCTCGGCAAAATAATGTTTGCGCAGCGTGGGGACCGAGACCCCGATTGCCGTTGCCGCCTCTTTGACGCTCAGCCCGCGCGCGAACGCTAGAAGCACCTTGTTTGAATTCTCGAGCGTCCGGACATGCTCCGGCCTTCCACGGCCTTCATGGCGCGGCAAGACGGGGTCGCCGAACAGATCGACCTCCGGAAAATCACCGTCAGCCAAAAAAAATCTCCAGATGAGACGGATAGCGGTCTAGGCTCCGGCGCCCTTCCTCAGTTTACACCCCCCCCCCCGGTCACCAGCGGTCCCGCTTCTCTTCGCGTTGCTTCCAGCCATCGTGGCACGGCTTGCAGAGCGTCCAGAGGTTGAGGATGTCCCAGAACAGCGCCTCGACACCACGATGCGGGCGCTTGTGGTCGGCCACCAGTTGCGACGTGTCCGCTTCGATCTTGCCGCAGCGCTGACAGGTGAACAGGTCGCGCAACAGCACGGCCATTCGCAGCTTCTGCCACGCGGCAGTCTTGTACCACTTCCGCCATGGCTGTTCGTCCCGAACCTGATCGCGCTCCTGCCGCGTGAGTGGCGCGGGCGCATGCTTCGACCGAAGCGGCTTCAGCCTGGGCACCAGCCCTTTGAGCCTGCCCAAGTGGATGATCCTGAAAACGGCAACGGGCGCCGAGACCGAAGTCGCGACGCCCGTTGCAGGTGGTTCGGAGAGGGGGAGTTACTCGCTGCGCCGTGTCCGAAGGCCCGTCCCAGCGTGTCAACAAATAGGCCCAAAACACCCGATAGGCGAACAGGGAAAAGTTGCAGCGTCGCACTTTTATGGGGTTGACGCGAAACCCCGTGGATTTCCGCCATTCAGCCGCGCAGCCACGCCCGACAGCGCCCGCGCGTACCGCATGCGCAGCCCGTCCGAGCCGCGCGCCAGTCCCATCGGCCGCAGCAGCCGGCGCCACGACACCTCCCGCTTACCCGCCGCAAGCTGCACCAGCGCCAGCCCCACCAGCTTGCGCTCGGCAGGCGCAACCGAGTCGAGCCAACCGAACGCTTCCTCCATCTCGCCCATGTCCCGCCGCGTCAGCGCCGCAGGCCGGATCGCCACGTCCGAGCTGGAGCCATCGCCGCCGCGCGCATCATAGTCGCCCGCTGCCTGCTCGCGCAGCACCTCGGGCCAGGTGGACCGCACCTGCTGCCATGCCCGCTCGCGGTCGGGATGGCGCCAGCAGGTGATCACCGCCTCCACAAGCCGCTCCTGCACCGCCTCGAATGTCCACGCCGCACCCGGAAGGGCCTGTCCTTCCACCGGAAACCGCTCGGAACCACTCTGCCCTTCCATGTCGTCCTGCCCTTCGCCTGCCGTAAGAGGCGGATTTCCGCCGTTTCTGTTGTTGCTGATCATGCTGAATATTCAGATCGGAAGGGTTGGAAGGATAATTGAAGGTATTGATCGTGCGCGCATGCGCACACGCACAGGTGAGGCAGCGGTTAGCTTTGCCATTCCATCCCTTCCAAACCCGCACAAAACCGCCATTTTCACCCTTCCAACTCGCCTTCCGACCGGAACCCCGAACCCTTCCGAATGCCGCCTAGAATGGCACGTCCTCGTCATCCCATCGCCGCGGAGGGTCAGAGCCCCCGTCATAGCCATCGTCTGGCGCCGAGGGCCGCGAGCCGTCCGCGTCGCCCGTCGCCTCGGCGAAGTCTGCCACCGATTTGGTCAGGCGGATGTCGAGCCACTGCATGCCGTCCGACTGCTTCTTTTCGAACCCGCGGTCCTCCATGGCCCGGCTGAAGCCCACAGGCTGCCACTCGGCCGCACCCGTCGCCTTGCACCAGGCATTGAACACCGCCAGCAGCACCGACGACTTGGTCTTTTTGCCGTCCTCCTGCACCGTGCAGTCGCTCAGGAAGCGGCCCAGCTGGTCGCTCTGCTCGCGATACTTGGCCGTGGCCGCGACGACGCTCTCAGGCTCGATCAGCCCGTTTTCGCGCCAGTCGAGCAGCCCCTCCAGCATCCGGTTGAACAGCCCCGACGCTTCCTTGCGCAGCTTGGCCGGCAGATCGCGGTCGATGTCCTCTATCGCGATCTGCACTTCCCACGGCACCAGCATCACGCGCCGCCAGATGCCGTCGTCATGGCCGGTGATCTTGGGCTTGTGGTTGCCCGACACCGTCACCTTGAAGCTCGGCAGGAAGGTGAAGAACCCCTTGTTCAGGTAACGCGCGGTGATCTCTTCGCCGCCGGTGATCAGCTTGATCAGCGCCTCGGCCAACTTCGCGCCCTTCTCCGGCTCCGACGTGCGCAGGAAGCGGATGCCGGGAAGGCGCGCCAGATCGGGCGTGGCGTCCCCGCCCTTCCGGCCCTTGCCCTGGTCGAGGAACGTCTCGATGCCGACCGACCCGCCATAATCGCCCGCGACATACGCCCAAGCGTCGACCAGCGTGGACTTACCGTTGCGGCCCTTGCCATGGAAGAACGCCAGCTTCTGCTCGCCGATGTCGCCGGTCAGGCTCAGCCCGCCCCACTGGTGCAGGAATCGCCGCATCTTGGCGTCCGGCTGCACCGTGTCGAGGAAGCCGTCATAGTCGGCGCACGCGGCCGCGGGATCGAACACGACGTTCGCGATCTTGCTGATCAGATCCTCCGGCCGGTGCGGGTGCAGCACCGTGCCCCATCGCTTTCCGGTGGTGATCGGCTTCAGCACGCCCTCGACCGACACCCACCGCTTGCCCTCCTGCGTCAGCCGCAGCGTGCCGTTCAGCACGTTGATCGCCATGCGGTCGCGGTCCATTGCGTCGGCCAGGATCGCCAGTTCCCCGAACGCCTTGGCCAGGTTGGCGATGCAGCCCATGCGCCCCGCACTTTCGCTTGCCTTGGCATGCTGGGCTAGCAACTCGCTGTAGAGGACGGCCACTTTGTTATCGCCGCTCCCCTTCCATGCCGCGACGAAGTCCAAGCCGCCTTCCTCGCCGCCCAGGTCCGGCCGCAGCCCACTGTCGCGCACGACTTCCGCTTCGTTCCGGATCGCCCGCACCGTGGCATAGACGGCCAGGCTCACCGGCCCCGGCACCTTGTCCTTTTCCTCGCTCAGCAGCTCCCAGCGCCGATTGTCCCAGATGAACCACCCGAGTTCGTTGCAGAAGCGGAAGCGCCACCCGTGCCGCGCCCTGAACCGTTCGGCATTGCCCAGATCGGTCAGCGGGAAGAACGCGCAGACGGGATCGCGCTCGGCATCGGCGTCGGCAGTGATGCGCCCCCCGACCCCCTCAGCATTGCCGAGGCTCACGCTTCCAGATTGGAAGGACGCGGATATATCGACTTCCTCCCCCTCGTGGGGGTCCGGGGGCCGGAAGTCGTCGGCGTCGTCGGAATAGGCCTCCAGCGGCGCGGACGGCGGTGGAGAAGATGCGGCCCGGCCGCTGTCGCGGCCGCGTGCCCTTGTGTGAGCGCCGATGGCGCTCAGGTCCCTAGGCTTGGCGATGCCGTTGTTCAGCCCGTTCTCCACCGCGCCCGCGTGCGCGGGATAGGCAGCGGGATCGAAGCCCCGGATCGTGTCGAGCAGCGCGGCACGCACCATCGATTCGGACAGCGCCCCGGCGCCCACGAACTGGCCCAGGTTGAACGCAGCCCAATAGGCGCCCTGATTGCGTCCGCCATGTCGCCCGCCGCCCTTGGGCGTGCCGGCCAGCTCGTCCAGTTCCTCGGCCATTGCCTTCAGCGCATAGGCGCGGTGCGCCTGGTCGACATCAGCCACGAAGCGCGGTTCGTGGATCGCCCGCGGCGCCTGCTCGGCCACAGCGCGGGCTGGCGGGGAACGCAGGATCTCGACCAGCTGCTCGGGCATGTCGATCACCGGCGCGTCATCATCGCCCCGCAGCCAGCGATACGGCACGGGCGGATTGCTCCCGTCGCCCTCGAACATGCTGGGCGGCAGGATCACATATCCACCCAGCCCCCGCACATCGATATGCTTGGGCAGGTTGCCACGGTTCCCGATCGGCTCGCCCTCGGGCATCCGGTAATAGAGGTGGACGCCCCCGGAAGGCGTCCGTACCGCCAGCCCCACCGGCAGCGCGCAACCCATCTGCGCCTCAAGCTCGGCCTTCAATTCCTCGAGCGTGTATTCGCGAACGTCGATCACCTCGCCGGTGTCTTCGTCGCACAGTTCCTCGATGCGCGGATCGAAGTCGATCACGATCATGCCGGCGCGGCCAACAGACACGCCGATCATCGCGCGCGGCCATTTCCGCCACCACGCGCGGATCGTCGCTTCATCGGTGGTCGCCTTGGACACGCCACCCGTGCCGCGGATCGCGGCCCCCGTGTCTGGATCCTTGTCCATCGCGACCAGCGGCCGCTTGTTGTTCGGACTGCACGGAAACACGGGCCAACCCCGCGCCGCGTAATGGAGCGCCGCATCCAGCAGCGACGCGAAAGCAACGGGCGAAGCCACGTCAGGAACCCCCTCAATTCAGTTGTCGGCAGACGATCAGCACCTGGTCTGCCAGCAGGTTAGGGCGCGGCGTGTGCCCGCCGCTGCTGAACCTAGAACGGCACGTCATCGTCCAGATCGTCGGGGAAGCCGCCGCCATAGCCGCCGCCCGCCGACCCGCCGGCACCACTGCCACGATCATCGCCGCCCCGATCGCCGGCAACGCCACCACCGCGATCGTTGTTCGAGCCGTCGAGCATCGTCAGCACCGAGTTGAAGCCCTGGAGCGTGACCTCGGTCGAGTAGCGGTCGTTACCTGCGGGTCCTGCCATTTCCGGGTCCTGCCATTTCCGGGTCGTCAGCTTGCCCTCGATATAGACCTTGCTGCCCTTGCGCAGGAACCGCTCGGCCACGTTGGCCAGACCTTCGTTGAAGATCTTGACTGTGTGCCACTCGGTCTTTTCCTTGCGCTCGCCCGTCGTGCGGTCCTTCCACGTCTCGGACGTGGCGATGCGCAGCTCGACCACCTTGCCGCCATTCTGGAACGACCGGCTCTCGGGATCGCGCCCGAGATTGCCGACCAGGATGACCTTGTTGACGCCACTCATACTCCGCACATCCCTTCGCATTCGAGTTGGAAGCCGAGCTGATCGCTGTCCGCTTCGTCGATCGGCGCTTCGGAAAGCGGCATCAGCGATGGGTGCATGTATTCTTCGCCGCGCATCTTCCCGTTGCTGCCCAGTCGCAGCTGACGATCCATTTCGCAGGCGTCCGCCCAATCCTCGGGCTCATTGTCCCGCATGTCGCGCCACATCGCATTGCTGTGGAAAGGGCAGCCGATGCAGCTGGATTTCGGCGCCGACCACTGCCGCTCGGCCAACCAGCGTTCGCAATCGCGCCGGCTCATGCCCGCCTCGATTAGCGGCCACCGGTTACGCAGGAACAGCTGCCGCGCCGGCTTCATCCTTTCGATTTCATCGGTCGAAATGCCGACCCAGACTTCGACGGAACCAGGCACAATCCGCTCACGCCCCGGCGCACCCACCAGCTCGCGAATCTTCTTCGTAATTGGCGCGAGCTTGTATTCCTTCGTGCATTGCCGCCGACCCATGCCCGCCGTGCCGTCCGGGTTGCGGATGAACCAGGGCACGGCTGCAAACCTGCCGCCGGTCGTGTTCCGCCGGTCGAAAATGCTTTGACGGATGCTGCCGGCGGTCACGTCGAATACGGGGAACCGCAGCTGCGTGCGAAGCCATGCGAGGTGCTTTCGAACCTTGCGCGGCTCCCACTGCGTATCGGCGAAGATCGCGCAGTCGGGTAACGGACCCACGTCACCGCCCGACGACGCCAGCGCCAGCACCGTGCTTTGCACGCCCGCGCCTAGCGAAAGCACCCGCAGCTTTGGCTCCGCCAGCGGCGCCGACAGGGTTGGCCATAGGTTCGGCCAGAGATAGCTCACGCCATTGCGCTCCGGATCGCCGCCAGCTTCGCCTCGGCGACATCCGCACGCGCAACCGCCGCATCGACCTCGCTCCGGTCGACCTGCCGCGCCTCGGCATCGGCCACGCGCCGGATCAGATCGCCGACCACTGCATCCAGGCTCCCGCCATGCGCGGTCAGCAGTTCGATCAGCGGGGACTGCTGCGCGGGCGCCTCCACCCGCATGCCGGTCATGACCAGCTCCAGCGCCGCCTGCCCCAGGCTGATGTCGTCGGTTTCCGACCGCGCTTCGATAGCCTTCAGCACGTCGCCGCCGACCTTGAAGCTCACTTGCCGGCGCTCGAACACGCCGCCGCTATCGCTGCCTGCCACATCATCCTCCACTGTCTCGGGTTCGGGCAACGGCACCGGCTGCCGCGCCGCATAATTCGGGCGGCGGCCGTCGCGGCAGTAGCCGCACAGCCCGTCCACCAGACGCGGCATGTCCTCGCCGCAATTGTCGCACTCGCCGGCCACGCCGGCCGGGATCGCCGGCGTCACGCGCTGGAGGCTTCGCGCCAGGTGCTGCTGCTCGATGTCGTTCGCGATGTCGGCAATGTCCGCCATCGTCAGACCCCCATGACCCGGCGGTACATGTCGATCAGCGCGTCGCCTTCGTCGCGCTGATGCTTCTCAGCCCTCAAAAGCTTGCGCAGCGCGCGCATTGTCGGAACGTCGAAGCCGGTCGACTTGGCCTCACCATAGACGTCCTTGATGTCGTCGCTGATGCCCTTCTTCTCTTCCTCCAGCCGGTCGATCCGCTCCATGTAGAGCCGCAGCGCCTGCTCCGAGATGTTGTCGCCAAGCCCGCGCTCGGCATCCTCGCCTTCGCCGTCAGCGGTAGGCGGGGCTTCGCGGACATAGACGACGTGCCCGCCGGCGTGCCGCCGAGCCACCCAGCCCGCCGCCACGATGGCCTTGGCGATCGCCTTGTGCGACGGCCCGGCCGAGCGGATATGGTCCGGCAGCTCCCGCTCGGCCTGCGCCAGCTCGATCTCGTCACGCCCGACCAGCAGCGCGCCCACGGCAGCCGTAACCATCATGTCGAGCGTTTTGCGGGCACCACTCATGCGGACCTCCAACGCAGTTTCCAGCCGCGCCCGAACATCTTGCGACGCCGCTCCACGAGCCTCAGCTGGACCGCGAAGAAGAGCCGAAGCTGTGGACGATCCAGACCGGCAAGTACCTTCTCTTCAGAGGTCCAGAACAGCGGACACGTCCGCACGACCACCGAAGCGGCGAGCATTTCCTCCTCCAACAGGTTTCGCGCTAGCGTCACTGCTTTGCCGCGCGCGCTTGGTCGATCCACTCGCGGATCAGCGGCTCGTCCCGGAAAACCCGGTCTAGCTGCATCTCGGCCTCGGCGATGTCGCCCGAGCGGATCGCCCGCGCCAGTTCCATCACCTGTGTCTTGTCCAGAACCCGCGCCGGCTCCTCAAGGAAGCGGTGTTCCATGCGGCCTTCAGTGGTGGCGCCGCAGCTGCCGCAGCTCACGGGCGCGTCGAAACGGTTGGTCTGCATCGGCTCTCTCCTCAGATTCGCATGGGCATGACGACGGCGAGCAGGTCGGCGTCTTTGTCGGAGGTGATCCGGATCGGGTTGGCCGGGCCGGACACCCACAGGGTGAGCTTGGCGCTGTCAGCGAAGATCGATCCGGCGATCACCGCAAAGCGGTGATTGACGCCGAACTCCACCGGCACGCCCCGAAAATCAGCGTCCAGAACCTCCTGCGCCTGCGCTCCGGTGCTGTCCTTGCCCCGAACTTCGCAGCCCTCTTCGCCTTCCTTCAGGTAGAAGCCGAGCGCCCGCACCTTGGTCTTTTCGCCCTCGGCATTTAGCACCGAGGCGACGCCCTGCACGGGCTCCAGAAAAGCGGAGCGCGCCAGGTCCAGCCTGCCCCCCTCTTCCGGAGGAATGACGCGCGTGTAATCGGGAAAGCTGCCGTCCACGACCTTCGACAGGAACCGCGTAGAGCCGAGTTCAAAGCCGATGGCGTCAGCCGTGATTTCAATGCCGATCTCGCCGCTCCCGTCCTTGCCGAGCAGCTTGCGCAAATGGGCAACCGCCTTATCCGGCACGATGGTGTCGGGCATTTCCTCGGCACCATCGGGAACCGCCACGTCGGCGCGGATCAGGCGTAGCCCGTCGGTCGCCGCCGCGAACAGACGATTGGCGGCCACATGCAGGAACACGCCTTTCAGATAGTAGCGCGTGTCCTCGATCGACATCGCGCCAGAGGTGGCATCCAGCAAGCGGGCGAGCGATGCGCCAGGCATGCGAAAATTGATCGCATTCTCCAGCGCGGCGCGCTTGGGGAAATCCTTCGCAGGAAGCGTCGGGAGCGAGCGCTTGCCCCGCCCTTGTTTCAGCACCAATTGGCCACGATCCTCGACGCTCAGCGTGATCTTGCCCGGCTTTAAGCTGGTTACAGCCGCGACCAGCTTGCTTGAATCAGTGGTGATCTGAAGCTCACCCGCTGCCTCGACCCGCGATGTCGCCTGAAGGTCCAGGTCCGTGCCGGTGATCGACAGCGCGCCTGCCTCCGCGATCAGCAGCACGTTGGCGAGGATTGGAATCGTCTGCCGGCTTTGCACCACGTCGGCCACCTGTCGCAGCGCGCCCAACAGCGCGTCGCGCTCCACTTCAATCTTCATCGAACCCACCCCGTTGTTTCGCCCGTCGCCACGATCCGGACTCGGCGCAGCGTCGGCGCGGCGCATCCCGCCACGTCGATCAGGCCCGCCTCGACCATGGCTTCCAGGGCCGGTTTCACTTCGCCGCGCTCGATCCCGGCGCGCTCGGCCAATTGCTTGTCGGTTGGGCACGGCCGTTTGAACCGCGCCGCCCGCGCCAGCAGCGCGAACAGCGCGTCGATCGCAGCGGGCGAGGCATGCGCCGGCTCGGCCAGCGGCGACGGCGCGGCAGGCGCGATCCATGGCCGCGCCGTCCGGCGCACAACATAGTTCCGCTCGACGCCTGCCTGGATCACCCGCTGGAACGGCAGCACCAGCCCCTCGGCATGGAGTGCCCGCACCTTGGCGGCGGTCGGCGACTTGGCCGGCAGGACGCCGAACCAGCGGCTGCCATAGACCAGCTCGTCACCCGGGCGCGCCGCTTCCACCCACGCTGCCACGCGCTCGGCAGGCAAGGCGATGTTGCGCGCCTCGTCCATGCCGGAACCCGATGCCAGGGAGAGGAAAGCGGCGGCGCCCTCCATGATCACTGCACGCTGCCGGGCCGCGGGCGCGCACGAAAGGCTGGGGCATGCGCCCAGGGACGCTGGCTGCGCCGCGACCAGTCCTCCGGCAGCACCGCGCCCCCCGTCGCCGCGGCGATCCGCTGCGCAGCGTCGTCTTCGGGCTCGATCTCGCCCAGCACGACCCGCTCCAGCCGGTCGACGCCCAGGCCGGACAGTAGCGCCACCCGGTTGGCGGAGGCGAGCAGATCGCGCTGCTCCAGCAGCCACCACACCAGCCGGTGTGCGCCCACGCTCGGATTAGGTGGGTCGCCCGCTTCAAGCATGACGACGGCCAGCGGTGCCGGAACCATGGTCTGGTGCAGCATCAACGATCTCCCATGATGGTGGCGAGTTGAAGGTCGAGCGCGGCCAGCACGGCCTGCGCCTCCTGAACCTGGACGCGAGCGGCGGCGGCTTCCTCGGCGGACACGCTGCCATCGGCCAGCGCCGTGCAGATCGCCGTGGCGATGTCGCCATGTTCCTTTGCGAGGCGCCCGACCGACCCGAGCAGATCCTCGCGCTGGGCGCCGCCACGCGGCAGCGCCACGAAGGTGCCGCCCATCTGCTGGCACAGCCAGCGCGTGACATGCGGCCAGCCTTCGCGCTCCCGCGCGAGCGGCTCCAGGTCGGCGACCACGTCGACCGGCAGCCAGCGGTCGGGGCAGTTCACATTCTGCGCATCGCCCAGCACGCTCTTGCCGACCCGGCAGAAGCCCGCGCCGGCCTCAAGCCCGCCAACGCCCTTGATCAGCTCCTGCGTGGCCAGCTTGCCTGCGATCTTTTCGGGCTTCATGCTGCGCAGCCTTCGCTTGACCCCGTTGCGCGGACCTGCCCTTCGGCTACACTCCTGCGATTGAGGGAGAGGATCGGCCAACCATGCAGCACAGTCCGGGAGAAAGTTGGGTCCCCGTCCGCGCAGATTGCGGACACGAGTTCGATGTAACGGTCACTGGGCACGACCCGCACACGATGGAGTTCACTTGCCCCACCTGCGGCGCCGTCGATCGGTTCACGCCGGAACAGGCTGACCAAATCGTCGCCCAGTACGAGGCCGCTGTCGAAAGCATCAACGAGGCGCTGCGCGACGCGGTCAGAGACATGGACCGCCGCTCCTAGCGACGCGATTGACTGAAGAGCGGCGTCGAGCCCGACCGTTTCGAGCTTCAGCGGGCCAGTCACCACGCTCATGCCAGCACCTGCGCCGCGGAAACTTCGTCCGCCTTTCCGCATGACGCTTCGTCCGCCGATGCGGTATCGCCGTCAGCATGATCAGCACCGCAACCCGCCTCCGCATCCTTAGCATCCATGTAGGCTTTGACCCGGTGCAGCGTGCCCAGGTTGGGGATGCGACCGTTGCGCATGCTCTCGATGAGCTGCGGCTCACGCGTCGCTTCACGCCCGAACCGCGTCGGCGCCATGTTGCCATGTCGCTCCAGAAAGCGATCGATGGACGCTAGTATCTCGGGGATCGTTGGCAGTTCCATGGCTGCGCTGAGTACGTCAGCGCGCGCTGACATTGCAAGCACATTTTGTCAGCCCATGCTGAAATCGACCGAAACGCCCCTGTCAGCTAGAACTGACATCATGGCAAGCGATCCAATTACCCTGTTTGACCGCCTTATGGCTGTGAAGCCGGATGGCCTCTCCATGAATGCCTGGGCCACGGGAGCGCAGGTGAATCGGAGTATCTTCGCTGACATCAAGAAGCGGGACGCTGCGCACCCCGACACCGTCGACAAGCTGCTCGACTTTATCGGGCTCACAAAGGCGGAGTTTCATGCGGGGGTAAAGCAGGAGCAGAAAGAAGCTCCATCGGCAGTTGTGCGGGCGCCTCGCCTTGCCTTTCGTGGTGATGATCGCCCGCGCGACATTCCCATCGTTGGCACCGCGGAATGCGCCGACATCGACTTCGAAGCGGATGGTGGTGTGAGCATCCCCGTGGAGACACTTGAACTCGATATGGCTGATGTAGTCGACTACGCGCGCCGCCCCGTCTCTCTCGACAACCGGCGCGATGTGTATGCGATCTACTTTCGCGGACATTCGATGGCGCCACGCTACGAACCTGGCGAAATCGGGTACGTCGACCCGATGCGCCCAGCGCGCCCCCGCGACTACGTGATCGTCCAGCTCCGCCGCGGCGAGGGAGAGGATGCTGACCGCACCGTGGTTGCGATGGCAAAGAGGCTGGTGAAGCAGTCGGCGAGCTTCATCGAGCTGGAGCAATTCAATCCAGCCGCAACCTTCAGGATCGACCGTAAGCGCGTAGCGCACATCCACCGGATCATACCTTGGGACGAACTGGTCGCATTCTGACAATGTTAGCATGCGCTAACAAAACCGTTTGACTGTCAGCGTGCGCTGAATGTAAGCGTGCTTCCGCTAACACGGAGGCACCAATGGCCACGCACTTTCGCGACGCACGAACCCTTCACATCGAAGCCGACAAGCGGAGACCCTTCGCCGTAGCAGGGCAGCGCACGGCAAGCGCCAGTCGCCTCCCCCGCCCCAGCCGCATCATGGTGGAGGCAATCGCCTCCGGCGCCCTGATCGCCGCGCTCTTCATCGCGGCCATGGCGGTGGCGGCATGAATATCACCGTCGTTCATTGCGGCGTAGCGTTCGACCGCGGCGATCTGGCAACCGAAAAAGCCGACGACTGGGACGACCTGACGCCCGAGTTCAAGCGCGAAATGCTTCGTGAGCTGCGCGGGTATGATCGGCAGCAGCGTTGGGCGGCTTTCCGCATGCTGTGGGGCCCCGCCATCAAAGATCGCCCCCTTGACTGTCGGAAGGGCTGGACAGTCTATGATGGCTACGTCCGCCAGCGCGGCGAGGAATGGACGTTCTGGCGCGCGCTGGTGGCCAGCGGCTCGCTGCTGATCAATCGCCGGCACACCCAGCGACAAGTCGACCGCCACATAGCTCGCACCGGGCGCAGCTACATCCCATCACTGGAACTTGGTTTTTGGGACAGCCGCAGCGACGGCTACGGCTACAGCTATGCCTACCTCCACCTCTACCCATGGGGCAGGATCTCGGTAGGCACGGATGGCGAGAGCCTGATGTGACCGAGGCTCCCCCGCCCTTCTACAACCGCTGGCACGGTCTAGCGGCGACCGCCGCGCAGCTGCTCGCCCGCCGTCGGGAGGGCGACGCCAGGCGCGTGGAAGCCGGCGAGATCACGCAGGCCGAGGCCGACGACCGTTCGCGGATCATGGGCGCCCTCGCTACCATGTGGCGCGCCGTCGTCGACCAAGCCGAGGCTCCCAAGCTCGACGCCTACCATGCAGAGATCCGCAACGACCTGCTGACACTCGCCTTCGACACGAAGCACCGCGCGGCGGCACGCCCCGACGACACCGCCCTTCAGCGCCTCGCCACCTACGCCGCGGCGCTGAAGTGGAACCACCGCCCCTGCCTGCCCGGGCACGATCTGCCGTGGATCCTGCACGTCCACGCCGCCAACCTCGCCATGCGCCCCGCGCCCGTAGAGCAGAGGCAGGCCGCCTGATGGCCACCCGCCTCGCCTCCAGCTTCCCCGCTCGCCCAGCGCCGGAACTGTTCGCGCTTGTGGAAGCGCTTGCGCGCGCCGACGTTGCACGAAAGCATGCCGCGCTCCCCGAATCGAAGGAATTGGACCGTGCGCACGGTCATCTACGCCCGCTACAGCAGCCAGCTTCAGAATAACCGCTCGATCGCCGACCAGCTCGGCGTCTGCCGCGAGCGTGCGGCGCGCGAAGGCTGGACGGTGGTGGCCGAGTTTCAGGACGCGGCGATCAGCGGCGCCGCGGGCATCGACGAAGCGCAGCGCCCCGGCCTGAACGCCCTGCTCGCCACCGTGGAGGCGGGCGGCATCGACCAGGTGCTAACCGACACCACCAGCCGCTTGGCCCGCCACCTAGGCGACACCATTGCCATCCGCGAGCGGTTGGAGTTCGCCGGCTGCCGGCTCTTCACACTGGCCGACGGCGAGGTCGACGACATTACCGGCACCTTCAAGGGCCTGATGGATCAGCGCTTCCGCAAAGATCTGGCGCACAACATCCGCCGGGCGCAGCGCGGCCGCGTCGCCGAGGGCCGCGCACCGGCCGGCCTCGCCTATGGATATAAGAGTGCCAATCGGATCGACGAGCGCGGCATACCTGTTCGAGGCCTGCGCGCGATCGACGACGAAAAGGCGGAGATCGTCCGCCGTATTTTCCGCGAATACGCGGCCGGCCAGAGCCCCAGGGCCATAGCCACGGCGCTGAACGCGGAGGGCATCCCCGGCCCGCGCGGCGGCACCTGGCGCACCTCCACGATCCTCGGCGGACGCAAGCGAACCGATGGCATGCTGAAGAACCGGCTATATCGCGGCGAGCTGGTGGCGCAGCGCACGTCCAAGATCACCAACCCGCGCACCCGCAAGACGGTGATCCGCCCGAATCGGGAGAGCGAATGGGCGGTGCAGCAGGTGCCCGAACTGCGAATCATCGACGAGCCGGTATGGCTTGCCGTGCAGGCCGAGCTGGAAAGCCGGTCGGGCACGCCGTTCCAATTGCAGCCGCGCCCGAAGCACCTGCTCTCAGGCCTCGGCCGCTGCGGTGTGTGCGGCCGATCGTGGGTCAAGGTGAACGTGTCGCAGTGGGAGTGCTCCCGCTCGCGCGACGGCGCCTGCACCAACCGGCGGAGCATCACCTCGGCTCGATACGAACGCGAAGTGCTGGGCAGGCTGGAAACCGAACTGCTCCACCCTGACCTGGTCGACCACTATGTGAGGACTTGGCATCGCGAGAACGCGAAGCGCTCTGCGGAGAGCGCCAGCCGCCGCGCTTCGATCGAACGCCGCCACGCCGAAGCGGACAGGAAGGTGAAACGCCTCGTTGCGTTCATCGCCGATGGTGACGGGGATTTCGCCGAGATGCGTACTGCGCTAGCGGCGGCGAGGACCGACAGAGACCGTGCCAGCGCAGAGCTAACCGAGATCGACGCCCCGCGCGTGGTCGCACTGCACACTGGTCTTGCCGACGACTATCGCCGACAGGTCGCCGCGCTGGCCGAGGCTCTTGCGGGCGATGAGGAAGCACGCCGCAACGCGATGCCGCAGCTTCGTGCTCTTGTCGATCGGATCGAGTTGCACCCAGCCGAAGGCCCGCGCGGCGTCACCGTGAAAGTGTTCGGACGGCTTCAGGAGATACTGCGGCTTGCCGGCACCCCGCTCCCTGTGGATCGAGTGGCGACTGTGAGCCAGAGGGCCTAACCTACCTCGACGCCGTCGATCTCGACGAACCACTCTGCAGCCCTCTTGAGGGCATTCTTCTGACCCTTGCTTGAAATACCCCAAACCTCCCCGTGATAAGGGTTAGCGGGCAAACCGTCGACTTCCGGAATAGGATTATAGCCGACCTTCAGAGAGAGCCCCCGCAGGAAGCCGGCCGAAAACTTCACGGATCCAATCCAACGGGGAGTCGTCACCCACTCTCTGGGATCTCGTCCGTCAGCGACAACGAACGGCAACACGTCAACAGACATGCCACCGTTCGAGCCGGATCCCTGATACGCCAATGACGAGATGCGCCGCTTCCCGTCCTTGTCTCTCGAAACCTGAAGCTCGGAGATACGGCGGATTACAACGTCAGCGTCATCAATGTCTGTATGATCGTGGGGAGTAACAGCCCCGGCCGCATCACGCGGCGGAGGCGTGGGCAAGAGCAGGCTCCGTCACTTCACGAACCCACCGAGCAACATCGGTGAAGTCGTTCGTGAGTGAGACTTCGTTTCCTTCATAATCCCCAGCCGGCGCGAACCAAGCGCCGACATTGTTTGGGCTCCTCACGTGAAGCTCAAGATCACCGTTTTCGGTGTGCCACTCAATCTGCAAATCACCCGCCGTTCCAGGGATGATCTGAGGCGCCGGAGCGTCTTCTTGGCAGATGTTTTCGAGCATATTTAGGGCAAAATGAGCAGTGTCGAAGCTGACCGGACGCGCACGATAGCCGTCCCAACCTCGCGGCAATGCTGCAAGCTCGTTCAACTTCCGCGTAACTTCGCGAGCCCAGTCCCGGCGCGGCGTAGACACAACAACACGAGCCCCTCCCGAGACGAAGGAGCTAGGGAACTCTCTCACGTTCCCCCAGACGAAATTCGATCGCTCGCGCATTACTTCCGATCCCAAAGCTTGTGCGCTTTGTCTGTCGTTATAGCGGTAAATTCATTCACTATCACTTCTCGGCCAGCCGTCAAATGCCCAACCGCTCCGGCAATACCTGGTTCCGACGGAGCTCCGCGATAGGTCAGGTTGAGAATGCCTACGACCTCGCCGGCGGCGTTCTGCCCAATGTTAGTTTCGACATGCAGACGGCCTGTAGGCTTCCCATCCCTACCAGGAACGATGCGCCGATAGCGGATCTGTGCAGCTTCGGGAGCTAGGTGGGCGAGGTTCACAATGCTGAGGTAGTCATCTAATCCGGAGAATTCACCAGGCTGGCCGAGCGGAAAATGATTGATGTAACCGATCTCGGCTTGTGTGATCTCGATTTTTTGCGGCCAAAGCTCCCCGAAGTATCGCTCCAGGGCTTCGGCCTCCCGCTCGAAGGCTGCAATCATGCTCTCGAAGCGCGGGTAGGGTCGATCAACGTCCTCGCGCTTACGCCAGTTGTGGAACAGCCGGTCACTCTGAAACTGGATTAACTCGTCACCTCGCGAATTCAGAAACCAGAAGCGATCATGCTGCGCGCCCTGAATCAACTGGAACTCAGAGGTATGAATCTGAAGAGGTCCAAAAGTCTCGAACGTCGGAGGCAAAGCCTGCTGCTCCTCGACGGCCGGGTAATCCGCACGATAGAGATTCCAAACCTCGCCAGCACGAATTTGTTGATACCCTTCAGCCTCACGGAACTGAATGCCGAGGACCGCCTCATTCAAAGGGGGCGATCCGAAGTCAGGCAAGTGCGCGGGCCGCGTCATCGAATCTCCGGTCGGCTATAGGTGCCCAGCCTATTATAGGGCGGCTCCCGTCATGCTACAAAAATTTGCCGATGCCTACCTTGCCCCACCCAAATGGATCGACCCGCCGTCGACAACCGTGATGAATGATGATGCCTGATGCAACACGATTCCCGTTACCCGCTCCACCGACCTGGAACCGATGACCGCTGACCCCGCACCGCTGGCGCTCTACGTCCACTGGCCGTTCTGCGTGTCGAAATGCCCCTATTGCGACTTCAACAGCCATGTCCGCGAGACCGTCGACCAGGAACTGTGGCGCGCGGCATTGCTGGCCGATCTGGCGCATGAGGCCGCGTTGCTCCCCGGTCGACGGCTGGGATCGATCTTCTTCGGGGGCGGCACACCGTCGCTGATGCCCCCCGAAACCGTTGCGGCGATCATCGATGCCGCAGCCGGGCATTGGCGGTTCGAGCCGGATATCGAGATCACACTGGAGGCCAATCCCTCGTCAGTGGAGGCGTCGCGCTTTGCCGATATCGGCCGGGCCGGCGTGAATCGCGTGTCGCTGGGGTTGCAGGCGCTGGACGACACTGCGCTGCGCTTCCTGGATCGCGCGCATGGCGTGGCGGAGGGACTGGCGGCGCTGGACACCGCGCAAGCCGTGTTCGAGCGCGTAAGCTTCGACCTGATCTATGCGCGGCCGACGCAGACGCTTGCCGATTGGCAGGCGGAACTGGCACGGGCGCTCAGCTTCGGGACCGAGCATCTTTCGCTGTATCAGCTCACGATCGAGCCGGGGACGCGCTTCGCCACGCTGTTCGAAAAGGGCGAGCTTGCCGCCTATGATTCCGACGAGGCCGCGGATCTGTTCGAGGCGACGCGGGCGATGACGGCGGCGGCGGGACTGCCGGCCTATGAGATCTCCAACCACGCCCGGCCGGGGGCGGAGAGCCGGCACAACCTCACCTACTGGCGCTATGGCGATTATGCCGGCATCGGCCCGGGCGCGCACGGCCGGCGCGGCGGCGTGGCGAGCCTGCGCCGCAAAAAGCCGGAGAACTGGCTGACGGCAGTCCAGCGCAACGGCCACGGCATCGAACGCGAGGATCCGCTGGTGCCGCACGAGCGCGGCGTGGAAGCGCTGCTGATGGGCCTGCGGCTGGGCGAAGGCGTCGATCTGACCCGGATCGCCGCGCTGGCGGGCGGCGAGCTGCCGCTGGACGGGCACGCGCTTGCCGGGATGGCGCGGCAGGGGCTGGTCGTACACGACGCGGAGCGGCTGCGCGTGACCGACGCCGGGATGCCGGTGCTCGAAGCGATCTTGCGCGCGTTGGTGGTGGCTTAGGGTTCCTGGTTAGTTGCGGGTGTTGCTGGGATGTTCCTCAAGCTTCGTTGCTTGTGGAACATGCAGGGTCGAACATGCGGGCATGTTCGACCCTCCTCCACCACCGCCTTTGGCGGCGGTCCCCCTTCCCCGCTGACGCGGTGGCGGTGTTGATGGCCTGTTCCTCCCTCGCTTCAGCGAGGGAGGGTTTCAGAGGATCAGTTGCCGGTGAAGCCGGTGGGCGCCGGCGACACGGTGGCGGTGGTGCCGCCGCGGATCTCCTGGACCTCGAGCGCGCGTTCGGCGACGCCGTCACGGCCGAAGCGGAAGGCCCCGTCCAGGCCGGAGAAGCCGTCGCGGTCGGTGAGGCGGCGTTCGGGGAACTCCGAGCCGGGACGCCAGTCGCGCGCGACGCGGATGGTCAGCAGCACCGCGTCATAGCCGAGCGTCGACAGGCGATACGGCGCGGCGCCGAAGCGGGCGCGGTACTTGCCGGCATATTGGCGGTAATAATTGTCGGGCACGCTGGCGAACCAGGCGCCGTTGAGCGCAGTGCGCGCGCCGACACTGGAATCGGTGTTCCAGAGTTCGGTGCCGAGCACGCGCGCGGTCTTGCCGCTGGCCGAGCGGCGGACGAGCGGCACCGCGGCGACCGCGCTGTCGGCGGCACCGGCGATCAGGATCGCCTGAAACGGCGAGCGGCCGATCTTGGCGACGGCGCTGGTCATCGAACCGGGGCGCGCCTCATAGGTCTCCATCGCCAACACCCTGCCGCCCGCGCTTTCCACGGTGCGCAAAAAGGCAGTGGAGGCACGATTGCCATAGGTGCCGGCCGGCATCAGCCCGGCGAAATCGGTGATGCCGCTCTTGCGGGCATAGTCGACCACGCGCTCGATCGACTGCGAGGGCGAATAGCCAAGAATATAGGTGCCGTTGCCGGCCGCGGTCGCGTCGTTCGAGAAGCTGAGCACCGGCACGCGCGCCTGGCGGGCGATCGGCGCCACCGCGCGCGCATCCTCGGCAAGCAGCGGGCCGAGAATCAGACGGTTGCCCTCGGCGATCGCCTGCTCCGCGGCGCTCGCGGCGCCGCCTGGGCCGGCGGTATCATAGGTGGTGATGCGCAGATCGTCGTTGCGCGCGTCGAGGATCGCGAGCTGCGTGGCGTTCTGGAGCGAGCGGCCGACGCCGGCATTCGAGCCGCTGAGCGGCACGAGCAGCGCGATGCGGTGACGCTCGGTGTCCTGCGGCAGGCCCGGCTCGATCGGGCGTGGCGCCACCGGCCGCGGCCTTTCGACCGGCGGCGGTACACGCGCGGGCTCCGGCGCGTTTCGTGGTGCTACGCAAGCGGCCACCAGCATCGTCGCTGCGAGCGTGGCGGATCGTACCAAGTTCCAAACCGCACGTTGCGGTACCCCATTGCCGTCTGCCATGAACTTCCCCGATGACTTCTGTTCTCGCGCCCGGCCTCTATATCGTGGCCACTCCGATCGGCAATCTCGGCGACCTTTCGCCGCGCGCGTCTGAAATACTGTTGAGCGCCGATATCGTTGCGGTCGAGGACTCGCGTGTGACAGCGGGACTCTTCCGGCACCTGGGCGCCAAGGGGCGGATGATTCCGTATCACGACCACAATGCCGACGGGGTGCGGCCCGGGCTGGTGGCACGCATGGCGACCGAGGCGGTGGCTTTGGTGTCGGACGCGGGGACGCCGCTGATCTCCGATCCCGGGTTCAAGCTGGTGCGCGACGCGCGGGCTGCCGGGCATGCGGTGACGACGATTCCCGGCCCCTGCGCGGCGGTGGCGGCACTGACGCTGGCGGGGCTGCCGACCGACCGGTTCCTGTTCATCGGCTTCCTGCCGCCCAAGGCTCAGGCCAAGGCCGAGGCGATCGCCGAAGTCGCGGCGATCCGGGCGACGCTGGTGCTGTACGAATCGGGCCCCAGGCTGGCCGCCACGCTGGGCGCACTGGCGCAGGGGCTGGGCGACCGCGAGGCGGCGGTGGCGCGCGAGATCACCAAGAAGTTCGAGGAATGCGTGACGGGCACGCTGTCGCAGCTCGCTGCCCGCTATGCCGAGGCGCCGCCCAAGGGCGAGATCGTGCTGGTGGTTGCCCCCCCGGGCGAAGCACCCCCTGCCAGCGAAGACGATGCCGACGCGGCACTGACCGAAGCGCTGACGCGGCTACCCCCCGCAAAGGCCGCGGGTGAAGTCGCGAAGAAGCTGGGGCTCGACCGCAGGGCGCTGTATACCCGCGCCCTGGCGATAAAGCCCTAGGCCAGCTGCGCCTGGTGCGCGGTGACCGAGTCCAGCAGGAACCGCTCGTCCGAGCCGGTAAGCTCGGCCAGGCGGCGGACATACCCTTCGGCCAGCTCGCGACGGCGCTGCTTGGCACCCTCGGTCACCGCCAGGCGTGCGGCCGTCATCTCCTGAATGGCGCGACGACGATAATAACGTTCGTTGGATTCCATGGCTTCGACACCCCCCGGTGGCGATAAGCGACCCGACTCATTTCGGTTCGGTCGCAACAGGTCTAATCCAGGTTATCCACAGCTGGCGAGTCCTTGCAGATGAGACGAGCAAAACCTGCGGCAAGAGACCGGAAAGACGCCGAAAACCGCGGCCGCGACGGAGAAAGACGGGCTGCATGGTGGTTGTGGCTCAAAGGATGGAAGATCCTCGACCGCCGGGTGCGCACGCCGGCGGGCGAAGTCGACCTGGTGGTGCGCAAGGGTAAGCTGATCGCGTTTGTGGAAGTGAAGACGCGCGCAACCGCGGCGGACCTGGACTTCGCCATCGACGAACGGCGATTGGCGCGGGTGGCGGCAGCCGCCGAATATCTGATGCCGCGCTACGCTTTGGCCGGCGAGGACATTCGAGTCGACGTGATCCTGATTGCCCCGCGCACGCCGCCTCGTCATATCGAGAATGCCTGGATCGGGTGACTTGGTTCGTTACGTCACCCGGATGTCCTGAAGGAGGCCGAATGTCGCTTGTCGTTGCCGTGCAGATGGACCCGCTTAAGGACATCAACATCGCCGGGGATTCGACCTTCGCGCTGATGCTGTCGGCACAGGCGCGCGGGCACCGGCTGTTCCATTACCGTGCCGAGGATCTCAATTACTCGGACGGCCGGGTCTGGACGCAGGCGCATCCGGTGACGGTGCAGCGGGTCGAGGGCGATCACTTCGCCTTTGCCGAAGCGGTGAAGCTAGACCTGGGCGAGGAAGCCGATGTCGTGCTGATGCGCCAGGACCCGCCCTTCGACCTCGGCTACATCACTGCGACGCATCTGCTCGAGCGGATCGCGCACAAGACGCTGGTGGTGAACGATCCGGCCAGCGTGCGGAACGCGCCCGAGAAGATCTTCGTGCTCGATTATGCGCGCTTCATGCCGCCGACGCTGATCACCCGCAGTCTGGACGAGGCGCGGGCGTTCCTGGCCGAGCATGACGAGATCGTGATCAAGCCGCTGCACGGCAATGGCGGCAAGGCGATCTTCAAGGTCGGCCGCGACGGCGCGAACCTGTCGGCGCTGATCGAAGTGTTCAACACCGGCTATCGCGAGCCGCACATGGTGCAGGCGTTCCTGCCCTCGGTGGCGCAGGGCGACAAGCGCATCGTGCTGGTCGACGGCGAAGTGGCCGGGGCGATCAACCGCATTCCGGGCGAAGGCGAGATCCGGTCGAACCTGGCGGTGGGCGGATCGGCGGCCAAGACCGAGCTGACGCCGCGCGAGCAGGAGATCTGCGCGGCGATGGGGCCCGAGCTCAAGAAGCGCGGGCTGCTGTTCGTCGGCATCGACGTGATCGGCGGCGAATGGCTGACCGAGATCAACGTCACCTCCCCCACCGGCATCGTCGCGATCGACAAGTTCAACGGCACCGACACCGGCGGCGTGATCTGGGACGCGATCGAGCGCCGCGTCGCCGCCATGGCGCGCTGAGCCACGCATCATGACCGGATGGCTGGACTGGGGCTATTGGGGCATCTTTGCCTTGATGATGCTCGAGAACGTGGTGCCGCCGATCCCGTCGGAGGCGATCATGGGCATGGCGGGAATCGCCGTGGCCAAGGGCAAGCTGGACCTGGTCGGCGTGATCGCGGTCGGCACGCTGGGCACGCTGGTCGGCAACCTGTTCTGGTGGGAGATCGGGCGGCGGCTGGGCTACGAGCGCTTGCAGCCGCTGGTGGCGCGCTGGGGCCGCTGGCTGACCCTGGAATGGGACGATGTCGAGAAGCTGCACCGCTATTTCGACCGGTGGGGCGGGATCACCGTATTCGTGTTCCGCTTCCTGCCGTTCGGGCGGACGGTGATCTCGATCCCCGCGGGCATGATGCACATGCCGTTCTGGCGATTTTCGCTGTTCACCTGTGCCGGCAGCCTGTTGTGGAACTGCCTGCTGGTATCGGTGGGCATGGGGCTGGACACGCATATCGCCGATATCGAGCGGTTCATCCTGCCGGTGCTGATCGGCTTCGCTGCGCTGGGCGTGGGCGGCTATCTGTGGCGGATCGCGACGTGGAAGCCGCGGGCGCAGCGCTAGGCGCGCGGATGCGCGTTGCGGTAGACGTCGAGCAGGTGGGCGGCGTCGACGGCGGTGTAGATCTGCGTCGAGCTCAAACTGGCATGGCCGAGCAGTTCCTGGAGCGCGCGCAGATCGGCGCCGCGGCCCAGCAGATGGGTGGCGAAGCTGTGGCGCAGCGCGTGGGGGGTAGTGCGTTCCGACAGGCCGAGCGTGGTGCGGGCGGCCTGGACCGACTTGCGGATGATACCCGGGGATAAGGGCCCGCCCTTGGCGCCGCGGAACAGCGGAGCGTCGCGGCCAAGCGCATAGGGGCACGCCTCTGCATAGGCTTCGATCGCGGCGCGGACCTGGGGGAGCAGCGGCACCAGGCGGGTCTTGTTGCGCTTGCCGGTGACCGACAGGGTCTCGGCGAGCGGCAGGATCGCGGCGGTGAGGCCCACTGCCTCGCCGATGCGCAAGCCGGCGCCGTAGAGCAGCAGCAGCACCGCCCAGTCGCGCGCGGCGATCCAGGGTTCGCGGGCATCTTCCGACACGGTTTCGGCCAGCGCGACGGCTTCGGCCGGCGAGATCGGGCGGGGTACCCCCTTCTTCACGCGCGGGCCGCGCAGGCGGGGGAGTTCGGCGCCATCGCCCGCCGCGAATTTGAGAAAGCCGCGCACTGCCGAGAGTTCGCGCGCGGCGGAGGCATTGGACAGGCCTTGGTTCCGGCGGTGGGCGAGAAAGGCACGGAGGTCGGCCGGGGTGATCTTCGCCAAAGCCTCGCGCGTTACCGGCCCGCCCCAGTGTGACTGGAGGAAGGCGAGCAGGCGGATCGCAGTGGCTTCATAGGCACGCACCGTGTGAACCGAGCGCCGGCGATCGCGGGCGAGGTGCTGGGCGTAGAGGAGAGGGAGGGGTGTGGTCACGCCTGTGGCTTACTCGATCCTCCCCCGGAGGGGGAGGTGGCACGCAAAGCGTGACGGAGGGGTAGTCTCCACAAGCATATCGCTCGTGGCCAATACCCCTCCACCACCGCCTAGCGGCGGCGGTCCCCCTCCCCCTCCGGGGGAGGATCTGAAAGCGCCGCTTTGGCCGAGGTCAGGCGATGGTCTGGCCGGTTTTGGCCCAGTCGGCGAGGAAGCCTTCGATGCCCTTGTCGGTCAGCGGGTGCTTGACCAGTTGCTTGATGACCGATGGCGGTGCGGTCATCACGTCGGCGCCGATCTTGGCGGCCTGGAGGATGTGGATCGGGTGGCGCACGCTCGCGACCAGGATCTGGGTGTCGAAATCATAATTGTCGTAGATCAGGCGGATGTCCTCGATCAGGTCCATGCCGTCGAAGCCGACATCGTCGTGGCGGCCGACGAAGGGCGAGACGAAGGTCGCACCGGCCTTGGCGGCGAGCAGCGCCTGGTTGGCCGAGAAGCACAGCGTGACGTTGACCATCGTGCCGTCGTCGGTGAGCGCCTTGCAGGTCTTGAGGCCGTCGATGGTCAGCGGAACCTTGACCGCCACGTTGTCGGCGATCTTCCGGACGATCTCGGCTTCCTTCATCATCGTCTCATAGTCGAGCGCGACGACTTCGGCCGAGACCGGCATGCCCGGCACGATCCCGCAGATCTCCGCGACCACTTCGAGGAAGTTGCGGCCCGCCTTGTGGATCAGCGACGGATTGGTGGTCACGCCGTCGAGCAGCCCGGCATCGGCCAGCTCGCGAATGTCGTTGGTGTCGGCGGTGTCGGCGAAGAACTTCATGGTCGGATCCTCGGATCAGCAGGAATCAGTAGCGCACCAGCATCAGCCGCGCGCGCGTTCCCTTAAGCCGCGAGACGGTCACGCGATAGGTGCCGGGTTGCAGCCGGTAGCGGACGATCTTGCGGATGGTCGAACATTGCGGGCCGTTGCCGAGCGCGGCGTAGGCCAGCGGCTTGCCGCGGCCGCGCGCCACATCGATCCAGCCGGCCTGATCCAGCGCGATGCCGAAAGTCCCGCCCTTGCGTATTTGGAGCGTGGTGGTGAGGCCGTGGTCCCTTCCGGCGTTCAGCGTAACAGCATGGCGGGTATCGAGGCCGCGTCCGGTGCGCGTCCACCCACGCAGCGGCTGCGGCAGCGCCGCATCATAGGTCCGGCACGGTGCAGGCGTGAGGCTAAGTGCGAGTGCAGTCAGGAACATCGTTACCCTCCCCGGTTGGCTTCCACGGCGTACCGGCGCCCCTGCGGTCGGCAACGCCGAGAAGTCCGCACTTTTGTGACATCATCCCACCGCACATGCTAGGGCGCGGTGTCGAACCGGGAGCTGACCGCCTTGCGCCTGCCCATCCTTGCCGTCGCCCTGTCGCTGCTGCCCTTGGCGGCGCAGGCCCAGAGCGAAGACGCGCAGCTCTGGACGCAGACCAACGTCAATGTCGGGCTGGGCGACGACACCCGCGTCACGCTGGAGGGGATCGCACGCTGGAGCGACCGGCAGGACGGCCTGTTCCACACCGAACTGGGCGGGATCGTCAGCCACAAGCTTTCAAAGCATGTCGAGATCGGAATCGGCTATCGCCATGTCGCGGGGTATGGCGGCAACACCGCCGACGACGAGAACCGGCTGCGCCAGTATGTCGTGCTCAACTTCGGACGGATCACGGCGCGTTTCCGAATCGATGAGCGCTTCCACCCCGATGGGAACGAGATCGGGGTGCGGATCCGCCCCCTGCTGCGCTACAATCATCCGCTCGCCAGGAACGTCGCGCTGTTCGCCAGCCATGAAAGCTTCTTCATGGCGAACACCACGCAGTGGGGCCAGCGCGCCGGCTATGACCGGATGCGCAACCTGATCGGCGTCACGCTGCCGCTGGTGAAGGACGTGTCCGCGGATATCGGCTATCTCAACCAATACCGGTTCGCCCGCGGCGGCGCCGGGGCGCAGATGGACCATGCGCTTTCGCTGACGCTGACCGTGAACCTCTGAAGGGGATTCCGTCGCGGCGGAAAATGCCCATATGGGAAGCAATGCCCGGCAACCGCGCCCGTGTCCTCGTGCTGCATCCAGCCCTTGGCCCGCTCGACTATCGTGTGCCCCACGGCATGCAGGTCGAGCCGGGGTCGATCGTCGTCGCGCCGATCGGGCCCCGGCAATATGCCGGGGTGGTGTGGGAGCCCGAGCGGCTGCCCACCGAGGAGGTGGGCGACAACCGGTTGCGCAACCTGCTTTCGGTCGCCGACGCGCCGCCGCTTACCGCCGCCGTTCGGCGGCTGGTGGAGTGGACCGCCAATTACTATCTGGCGCCGCTATCGTCGGTGCTGCGCATGGCGCTGTCGTCGACCGCCGCGTTCGAGAACGCGCCGACGATCGTCGAGTATCGCGCCACCGGCGTGGTACCCGACCGCATGACTCCGCAGCGCGAACAGGCGCTGGAGCGGATCGGCGACCGGCAGGGGCTGGTGCGCGAGCTTGCCACGATCGCCGACGTATCGGAGGCTGTGATCCGGGGCTTGTGCAAGCTGGGCGCGATCGAGGCGGTGACGGTGGATACCGACTCGCCCTACCCCCTCCCCGACCCGAACTTCGCCCCGCCCGTGCTGAGCAAGGAACAGATCGACGTCTCGTCGATCCTGCGCCAGGCGGTGGGCGCCGAGGCGTTCCAGCCGTTCCTGCTCGACGGCGTAACCGGATCGGGCAAGACCGAAGTGTATTTCGAAGCCGTGGCGGCGGCGCTCGCGGCGGGCAAGCAGACCCTGGTGCTGCTGCCCGAGATCGCGCTGACCGAGCCGTTCCTCACCCGCTTCGCCAAGCGGTTCGGGTGCGAGCCGATCGCCTGGCATTCGGGGCTGCGCACGTCGCAGCGGCGGCGCGCTTGGCGGGCGATCGCACGCGGCGAGGCGATGGTGACCGTGGGCGCGCGTTCGGCGCTGTTCCTGCCCTATCGCAACCTTGGCCTGATCGTCGTCGACGAGGCGCACGAGACCAGCTTCAAGCAGGAAGACGGCGTCCACTATCATGCCCGCGACGTGGCGGTGATGCGCGGCAAGTTCGAAAGCTGCCCGGTGGTGCTCGCCTCTGCCACTCCGGCGATCGAGACACGGCATCAGGTCGAGCTTGGGCGCTATGAAGAGTTGAAGCTGCCTGGGCGCTATGGGGTCGCCGAATTGCCCGAGATCGAGGCGATCGACCTGATCCAGTCGCCGCCCGAGCGCGGGCGCTGGCTGGCCCCCAAGCTTGTGCTGGCGATCGACGCCGCGCTGGAGCGCGGCGAGCAGTCGCTGCTGTTCCTCAACCGCCGCGGCTACGCGCCGCTCACCTTGTGCCGCCACTGCGGGCACCGCTTCCAATGCCCGAACTGCACCGCCTGGATGGTCGAGCACCGGCTGATCCGGCGGCTGTCGTGCCACCATTGCGGACACACCGTGCCGACGCCGGAGATCTGCCCCGAGTGCGAAGAGCCCGACAGCCTGGTCGCCTGCGGACCGGGGGTCGAGCGGATCGCCGACGAAGTCGCGGCGCTGTGGCCGCAGGCGAAGACGGCGATCGTCACGTCGGACACCTTGTGGTCGCCGGCCAAGGCAGCCGAGTTCGTCGCGCGCATGGAGCATGGCGATATCGACATCGTCGTGGGCACCCAGCTGGTCACCAAGGGCTACCACTTCCCCAATTTGACGGTGGTGGGCGTGGTGGACGCCGATCTGGGCCTCGACGGCGGCGACTTGCGCGCGGCCGAGCGGACCTTCCAGCAGATCATGCAGGTGTCGGGCCGCGCCGGGCGGGGCGAGAAGCCGGGAACGGTGTTCATCCAGACCCATGCTCCCTACGCGCAGGTCATGCAGGCGCTGGTGTCCGGCGACAGCGAGGCGTTCTACGAAGCCGAGACCGAAGCGCGGCGCGAGGCGGAGGCGCCTCCGTTCGGACGCTATGCCGCGATCATCGTGTCGAGCGAGGACAAGAGCGCGGCCGAGGATGTCGCGCGGATGATCGGTCGGACGGCGCCGCGCATGGACGAGATGCATGTCTATGGCCCCGCCCCCGCGCCGCTGGCGATGCTGCGCGGACGCCACCGGTTCCGGCTGCTGGTGCATGCCCGCCGCGCCTTCGATGTGCAGGACGTGATCCGCGAATGGCTGGGCGGGCTGGAATGGGGCGCCAAGGTGCGGGTCGCGGTGGACGTGGACCCCTATAATTTCCTCTAGCCCTGTCGATTTTCTGCAAGTCGAACGCGAGACGCCGCGATATCGTCGGCGGACGATAGGCGGGGGATATGGATGAAACGCATTTCGCTGTTGCTGGCGGCACTGCTTGCGCCTGTGAGCGCCCGGGCGGCCGACTGGTATGAAGCCAGCACCGACCACTTCGTGGTATATTCGGAGCAGTCTCCAGCGAAGCTGCAGCAGTTCGCGGCCAGGCTGGAGCGGTTCGACTCAGCGATGCGCTGGCTGCGCAACCTGAAGGACGAGCCGATCGGCAAGGCGAACCGAGTCACGGTGTATGTCGTCGACGATACCGGCGATGTCGAGAAGCTCGCCTTCCGCAACGCCGCCGGATTCTATCACCCGCGCGCCGGCGGATCGCTGGCGGTGGTGCCGCGCAACGCCGGCGCGGGGGAAACCGATCTGAGCGCGCAGGCGATCCTGCTGCACGAATATGCGCATCACCTGATGTGGACCTTCTCCCCCAACGCGGTCTACCCCGCCTGGTACATCGAAGGTTATGCCGAGACGCTGGCGACGGTGAAGTTCTACGACGACGGCGCAGTCGATCTGGGCCGGCCACCGCAATATCGCGCGGCTGGGCTGATGAGCGGCAATGCGCTCCCGATCGAAAAGCTGCTGGTCGCGGACACACTGAAGCTCAACGACCAGCAGCGCGACGGGCTATATGGCCGGGGCTGGCTCCTGTCGCATTATCTGCTGCTGTCGGGGCAGCGTAAGGGGCAGCTCGACGGGTATCTGAAGGATCTGAATGCCGGGAAGCCGACGCTGGAGGCGGCCAAGGCGTTCGGCGACCTGCGCAAGCTCGACCGCGAGCTGGAGAAGTACAAGGGCGGCACGTTCAAGGTCTTCAAGCTGGCGGGATCGGTGATCAAGACGGGCCCCATCGAGGTGCGCAAGCTGACGCCCGGCGAAGCCGCGACGATGGACATCCGGATCCGGTCCAAGGTCGGCGTGAACAGGAAGACCGCGCCGGGCGTGTACGAGCGTGCCAAGCGGGCGGCGGCGCCCTACCCGGATGATCCCGGCGCGCAGCTTGTGCTGGCCGAGACCGCCTATGACGCGCGCGACTATGCCGCGGCCGAGGCCGCCGCCGAGCGCGCGCTGAAGGCGAACCCCAAGGCAGTGGACGGCTATGTCTACAGGGCGATGGCGCGGATGGGGATGGCGCACAAGGCGAACGACAAGACACCCGCGACCTGGAGCGCGATCCGCAAGATCATCGCGGCGGGCAACCGCATCGATCCGGAGGACCCCGAGCCGCTCACGCTATATTACCGCAGCTTCGTGGAGGCCGACACCCCGCCGAGCGACAATGCGAAGCAGGGGTTGTACAAAGCTTTCATGCTGGCGCCGCAGGACGACCAGCTGCGCTTCAACGTCGCCACCGTGCTGCTGCGCGACCGCGACAAGGATGGCGCGCGCGCCACGCTGGCTCCGCTCGCTTATCAGCCGCACGGCAAGGGGCTGGCGCTGGTCGCGAGCAGCCTGATCAAGTTGATCGACAGCGGCGACATCGACGCAGTGCTCCGCAAGCTCGACGCGCCCGAGGACGAAAAGGAAGAGCCCGAAGCATAACCAGTCCGCTTGAACCCCGGGCCATTTTCCCCGAAAGCTGCGCCGCAACGAAAGGGTCGGGATACGATGGTTCGGCGGTTGCTGGCGCTGATTGCGGTGATGCTGGTGTGGAGCGCGCCGGCGCGCGCGGACGATATTTCCGCCTCGGGACGCGGCGTGGTGCGGATCGTCACCATCGCCGTGGTCGATGATGAAGTGGTCGGCTTCGGCCATGGCAGCGGCTTCGCCGTCGCGCCCAATCGCATCGTCACCAACGCCCATGTCGTCGAGCTCGCATCGCGCTATCCCGACAATGTCGTGATCGGGGTGGTCCCGTCGGAAGGCGACAAGTCGTACCAGGGCAAGCTGATCGCGATCGATCCCGCACGCGACCTGGCGCTGATCGAGTTCTCCGGCGTGCGCCTGGCGCCGCTCACGCTGTTCACCGGCGCGCCCACCGATGGCGAGACGCTGATCGCGCTAGGCTATCCCGGCAATGTCGATCTGGCGACGGCGCGCTCGGCGGCGGACTTCATCACGCCGCAATCGCCGGTGCGCTCGCAGGGTGGCTTTGCCGGCGCGCGGACGCTGGAGGGCACCAACGTACTGCTGCACACCGCCAACATCGCCCGGGGCAATTCGGGCGGGCCGCTGCTCGACCGCTGCGGCCGAGTGATCGGCGTGAACTCCGCGATCACCCGCGCCGACGAGGGCGACGCGACCTTCGCCTTCGCGATCGCGCAGAGCGAGCTTGCCGCTTTCCTGCGCGAGGCGAAGCAGCCGGTGGCGACGGTGGGCATTCCCTGCACGACCGTCGAGGAGCAGATGGCGCGCGACCGCAACGCCGACGACCAGGCGCGGCTGCTGACCGAACAGGAAGCGCGCGCGGCTGCCGCCAAGGCCGAGACCGAGCGCCAGCAGGCACTGGAGAAGGCACGCGCCCGCAACGAGGCGACCCGCGAGAACTTCATGGCGGGCGCCGCAGTGCTGCTGGTGCTGGGGGCACTGGCACTGGGCGGCGCCGGGCTGCTGCTCTCGCGCGACCGGCGGCGCGAAGCGGTGTGGGTCGCGATCGGCGGCGGCGTGCTGATGCTGGGCGCGATCGCCTTGTTCCTGAGCCGGCCCAACTTCGATCCGGCGCAGGTCATGGCGCTGCCGAAGGCGACCGGGTCGGCGGCACTGCCATCGCCCGATGCCAGCCGGGGCAAGATGATCTGCACGCTGGTGCCGGAGAGAAGCCGCGTGACGGTCACCGCGACGCAAAGCGTTACGCTCGACATCGGCCGCGACGGCTGCATCAACGGGCGCACGCAATACGCCGAAGCGGGCCAGCGCTGGCAGCGGATCCTTGTACCCGGGCAGGAACAGTCGGTGTCGGTCCTCGACTATGATCCGGCGACGCGGACCTATACCAATACGCGCTACCTGCTGTCGGCGGCGCAGATGACGCGGGCGCGGCAGCTTCGCGCGGCGGTGCCGCTCAAATCCTGTTCGTCCGACCAGACCGCGCGGGCCAATCTGGCGACCCAGCAACAGGCGATCCGCGGTGCGCTGCCGCCGGTCTATAACGAGAAGCTGGTCTATGGCTGCCGTGCCGCGCCGGGCGCATCTGCGGTGGAGTGAGGCGGACTGGCGGGTGGTTTGTCATCGTACCGAAACAATGCTCGGGTGAAGCATTGCCTGCCGAGGCGCGAGGGGCTCCGGTCTCGTTCTTCGAAGTAGCTCGCGTCCCGGCACCCTAGTCCTTCACGCCTTCGCGCCCGCGCAGGATCCGCTTGCGATCGATGCCATAGGCATAGCCGCCCATGCTGCCGTCGCCGCGCTGCGCGCGATGGCAGGGGATCAGCACCGCCACATGATTGGCGCCGCAGGCGGTGCCTGCCGCACGTACCGCGCCGGGACGACCGGCCTCGGCCGCGAGTTGAGAGTAGCTGCGGGTTTGGCCCGGCGGGATCGCGCGCAGCGCCTGCCACACCGCCTCCTGGAACGCCGTGCCCTGCACATCGAGCGGCAGGCCGAGATCCCGGCCCGGCGTCTCGACCTCCGCCACCACCTGCGCGGCGAGCGCCTTCAATGCCTCCCCGCCAGGGACGATCTCGGCTGCCGGGAAGCGGCGGGAAAGCGCCGCTTCGTCTTCCCCGAAAGCCACTCGGCACAGGCCCTTCTCGGTCGCGGCGATCAACAGTGCGCCCAGACTGGTGGATGCCACCGTCCAGTGGATGGTCACCCCGGCGCCACCCCGCCGCCACGCGCTAGGCGTCATGCCGAGCCGCGCGGGGGCGGTTTCATAGAATCGGCTGGGCGCCGAATAACCCGCGGCGTAGATCGCATCGGTGACGCTGCCTTGCGCGTTCAACGCGGCAGCCGCCCGGCGGGCACGAAGCCCGCGTGCATAGGCGGCGGGGCTCACGCCGGTCGCGCGCTTGAATAGCCGCTGGAAATGATGCGGCGCGTAGCCGACCGCCTCGGCCAGCAGATCGAGCGTCACCGGCTCCTCGGCGGCATCAAGAAGCGACACCGCCTTGGCTACCGCGACGCGCTCACGCGCGACGTCGTCGGGCTTGCAGCGCAGGCACGCCCGAAATCCGCTGGCTTGCGCTGCCGCGACATCGGGCAGGAAGCGGACATGCGCGCGCTTCGGGCGCCGCGCCGGGCAGGTCGGCTTGCAATAAATGCCGGTGGTGGTGACCGCGACCACGAACCGGTCCTCATAGGCACGGTCGCGCGCCTCGAAAGCGGCCCAGGCCGCATCGTCCGACAAGAGTGGCTGCTGTGTCATGCCCGCTTTATACGCCCGCCGCGGCGATGCCGCATCCCGCAGCTTGCGGTCAAACCGTGATCAGCGCGGGGGAAAGCGAGTCACGTTATCCGGCAGCGGATCGTCGCCGTCAGGCGCGGCTTCGATCGTCGGCCAGCGCCGCGTCAACGCCTCTTGCAGCTCGGCCAGCACCGAAGCCTGGCCGCGATACGCCAGGTCCATCTGCGATTCGGGCAATGGCACCAGGAACTCGCAGCCATGACGTTCGCCGTCGCGCCAGACGATGCGCGCCTCGCGCAGGCCCGCGCCGGACAGGCCGATCGTCACCAACGTGCCGATCGGATATTCGAGCTCCGACAGGAACAGGAACCCCGTACGCGACAGGTTCTCCATCGCGACATCGACCGGCTTGCCGTCGCCACCGCGCAACCGCGTTTCGCCCGCGACATAGAATCGCACCGCGCCCCGCTGGTCGATCTCACCCAATACTTCCAGCCTCGCGACCAGCACACGCAACTCCCGACAAGGAGCCGGGCATTGGCTGGCGCGAGTTAAGGTGGCGTAAAATCTACACGAAAACTGTGCGCACGGTGCGGCCATCGCCGCCGAACAGGCGAAGGTAGCGCTCGATCTCCTCGGGTCTTCCCGTCGCCTTGGCGGGATTGTCGGACAGCTTGACCGCGGGGCGGCCGTTCGCCTCGACCACCTTGGCGACAAGCGAAATGGGCTTGAGGCCCGCGGCATCCTCCGGGTCGCAGTCCCGGAAATCGTTGGTCAGGTTGGTGCCCCAGCCAAAGCTCATCCGCACCCGGCCATGAAAGTGGCGGTAGGCCGCTTCGATCGACTCGACGTCCATGCCGTCGGAAAAGATCAGCAGCTTCTGCCGCGGATCGCGGCCATGCGCGCGCCACCAGTCGAGGATCGCCTCGCCGCCTTCGATCGGCGGCGCGCTGTCGGGGCGGAAGCCGGTCCAGTCCGCCACCCAGTCCGGCGCGGCGCGGAGGAAGGCAGCGGTGCCGAAGGCATCGGGAAGCACGATCAGCAGGTTGCCGCCATAATGGCGCTGCCACTGTTCGAGCACCTGATAGGGGACGCGCTTGAGGGCTGCGTCGTCCGGCGCCAGGGCACCGAGCACCATCGGCAATTCATGTGCATTGGTGCCGATCGCCTCCAAATCGTTGTCCATCGCCAGCAGGACGTTGGACGTGCCGATGAAGCGGCTTCCCAGCCCCTCCTTCAGCGCCTCGACGCACCAGCGCTGCCACAGGAAACCGTGCCGCCGCCGCGTGCCGAAATCGGAGAGGACGAGATCGGGGAGTTGCTGAAGCCGCTCGACCTTTTCCCACAGCTTGGCCTTGGCGCGGGCATAGAGCACGTCGAGCGCGAAGCGCCCGCGGTTGCGCATCGCCGCGCGGGCGCGCAGCTCGTTGACGATCGTCAGCGCAGGGATTTCCCACATGCTCGTGTGAGTCCAGGGCCCTTCGAAGTGCAGCTCATATTGACCGTCGACTGCGCGCAGGTCGTATTCCGGCAACTGGAAGCGGCTCAGCCAGTCGATGAAGTCGGGCGCGAACATGCGCTGCTGGCCATAGAAGCTGTTGCCGGCGAGCCAGATCAGCTCCTTCTTGACGAAGCGGACGGTGCGGGCGTGGTCCAGCTGCGCGCGCAGCTCGGCTTCGTCGATATCGTCGGCCAGGCGCACCGTGCTGGTGCGGTTGATCAACTGGAAGGTGACCTGCACATCGGGATAGAGGTGCCGGATCATCTGCAACATCAACAGCTTGTAGAAATCGGTGTCGAGCAGGCTGCGGACGATCGGGTCCAGCCGCCAATTATGGTTGTAGGTGCGGGTTGCGATATCGGTAACGGCCATCGCCAGCGGAACGGCCAACTCCGCGAAGGGTTCACCCTGCAGCCGCAGCAGGAGAGGCGTCTTGGGTATCACCGCACTTGCCAGGATCGCCCTGGCACTGCTCTCTCTCGCGGTCCTCGCGGCGGGAGGGATCCTGCTGTGGCAGGGGCTGGAGGGCGAATGGGCCCACGACGTCGATGGCGTGCTTCGCCATGTTCGTGACGACACCAAGCTGTGGATAGGCGCCGGCCTGCTCGCCTGGTCGGTTCTCGGCAGGTTCGTGCTGGTCCCCCTGCTCGCCAAGCGGGACGACGACCCGCTTCCGGTCGCACGTGGCAATGGCAGCAGAGTCGAGGACGGCGCCTCGCTTTATGTCGAGACGCATGGGGTACAGGACGCGCCGCCCATCCTGTTCACCCATGGCTGGGGGTTGGACAGCACGGTCTGGGGCTATGCGAAGCGCGATCTGGGCAGCCGTTTCAAGCTGATCCTGTGGGACTTGCCGGGACTCGGCAAGTCGCGGCGCGCGCATGCGAAGCTGGGCTTGCCCGAGTTCGCCGAGCATCTGCGGACGCTGCTTGCCGAAACCGGCCGGCCGGCGGTGCTGGTCGGCCACAGCATCGGCGGGATGACGATCCAGACGCTGGCGCGCGGCCATCCCGAATTGTTCGGCAGGGAAGTTGCCGGCGTGGTGCTGCTCAACACGACCTATACCAACCCCCTCAAGACGATGATCATGCCGCGGCTGTTGCAGGCGCTGCGCTGGCCGGTGCTGGAGCCGATGATGCGGCTGAGCATCCTGCTGTCTCCGCTGGCATGGCTCAGCCAGTGGCAAAGCTATCTGAGCGGCTCGACTCACATCGCCTGCCGGCTCGGCTTCGGCCGCTACGTGACGCGCAGCCAGCTTTCGCACACGGCGCTGCTGATGACGCGCAACTCGCCGGCGGTGCAGTCGCGCGGCGATCTGGCGATGTTCCGCTGGGATTCGGGGATGCCGTTTCGCGACCTGGACGTGCCGCTGCTCGTGGTCGGCGGGGGCGTAGACATCATCACCAAGGAAGAGGCCGGGCAGCGGATCGCAGGCGAGGCCAGAACGGCACGCTATGAGCGCATCGAAGGCGTCAATCATATGGGATTTCTAGAGCGCGCCGATGTCTACAACCGGCTGATCGGCGAGTTCGCCGCTTCGGTGCAGCCGGCGACCATGGCGGCGCAAGGCGGCGCGGCTACGGCGGCAACGCCACAGCCTTGACTTAGGACAGCATTTCTACCATATGACCGACCATCGAGGCATTTAGCAGCGTGATCGGACGAGAGCCCATGGCTCCGCCCCGGCTCTGCCTCGGTTGATGTAGCGGCTTCCCTAGTCACGCGGGTCGTCATTTTTGACCCCGCCTCCGCGCCTGGACTCCGTCCGGGCCCGCGGGCCGTTTTTCGCAAGGTTCCTCAATGCAATTCAATCAACTTGGTCTTTCCGAGACCGTTCTCGCTGCGCTCGCCACCAAGGGCTATACCGAAGCGACGCCGATCCAGGCACAGTCGATCCCGTCGCTGCTCGAAGGGCGCGATCTGCTCGGCATCGCCCAGACCGGCACCGGCAAGACCGCGGCGTTCATGCTGCCGTCGATCGACCGGCTGATCGCCAGCGGCAAGCGTCCCCAGCCGCGCGGTTGCCGCATGCTGGTGCTCGCCCCGACGCGCGAGCTGGCCAGCCAGATCGCCGACCAGGCGCGCCTGTATTCAAAGGGCACCAAGCTGTCGGTGTGCACGCTGTTCGGCGGCACGTCGGTGCACAAGAACAAGACGGACCTGGCGCGCGGTGTCGACATCGTCGTGGCGACCCCGGGCCGCCTGGTCGACCTGATCGACCAGCATTACGCGATTCTGCTCGGCATCGAGATCCTGGTGCTCGACGAAGCCGACCAGATGATGGATCTTGGCTTCATCCACGCACTCAAGCGCATCGTTCGCGAGCTGCCGGCAAAGCGCCAGACGTTGTTCTTCTCGGCCACCATGCCCAAGACGATTCGCGAGCTCGCCGGCCAGTTCATCAAGGATCCGGTCGAAGTGAAGGTGACTCCGGTCGCCACCACCGCCGAGCGCGTCGAACAGCAGGTGACTCATGTCACGCAGGGCGAGAAGCAGGCGCTGCTCACCATGGCGCTGCGTGACGAGAGCATCGATCGCGCGCTGGTTTTCACTCGCACGAAGCACGGCGCCGACCGCGTCGTCCGCCTGCTGGCAGGCAACGGCATCGCTTCGAACGCGATCCACGGCAACAAGAGCCAGCCGCAGCGTGAACGCGCACTGGGCGAGTTCCGCAGCGGCAAGGTCAAGATCCTGGTCGCGACCGACATTGCCGCTCGCGGCATCGACGTGTCGGGCGTCAGCCATGTGTTCAATTTCGAGCTGCCCAACGTGCCCGAGCAATATGTCCACCGCATCGGCCGCACCGCGCGCGCCGGCGCGACGGGCCTGGCGATCAGCTATTGCGCCGAGGACGAGCGTCCGTACCTGCGCGACATCGAGCGGCTGACGCGTCAGAAGCTGACGGTAATGCCGCTGCCGGAGAACTTCCTGTCCGAAGCGGCGAAGATCAGCAGCTCGCGGATCAACATCGCGCCGAGCCGTGATCAGCAGGCCGGTCAGCGTGGCCGCGAGATGCAGCGCGGTGGCGGCCGTCCCGGCCAGCCGCAGCGTGGCCGGCCGCAGGGTGGAAGCGGCGAGGCACGTCCCCGCCGCTTCGACGCGCCGCAGGGCGAGGCCGCAGGCGGCGACCGTCCGCGCAACTATGCGCGCCCCAAGAGCAAGTTCAGCGCCAAGCCCGCCAATGGCGGCAACCGCAGCCAGGGCGGCCGCGCGCGCTGATCGCCGGGATCCTCCCCTGCTTTTGCGGGGGAGGAGCCCGTTCCAACCTTAATCAACCGTGACTCAGGTTGCATCCCTGTGACACCGATGCTAACCGCGCGGCGACCCATCGGGGACGCTTTCGGCGCCCCCGCTTTTTGTGCATGGGACGACAACCCGAACCTCCAAGAGGAACCGAATCGCGTGGAGAATTCCGGCGGTATCCAGGCCAGCCTAAGCGGACGCTATGCGACCGCCCTGTTTGAGATCGCACGCGATGCGAACACCCTGCCCCAGGTCGAGGCGAGCCTCGACGCGGTGCGTCAGGCACTGACGGAATCCGGCACGTTCCGCCTGCTGGTGAACAGCCCGGTCGTGACTCGCGCCGAAGCCACCCGCGCCGTCGCGGCGACGGCGGCTGCGCTGCAGATCGATCCGACGACCAGCAATTTCCTGGGCGTGCTGGCACAGAACCGGCGCCTCAAGGATCTGCCGGCGATGATCCGCGCGTTCCGCCAGCTTGCCGCGAGCCACCGTGGCGAGACGACGGCCGAAGTCGTCTCGGCCCACCCGCTCGATGCCGGTCAGGTAGACGCGCTGAAAGCACAGCTGCGCACCCGGCTTGGCCGTGACGTCAATGTCGACCTTTCGGTCGACCCCTCGCTCCTTGGCGGCCTGGTCGTGAAGATCGGCAGCCAGATGATCGATTCGTCGATCAAGACCCGACTGAACTCCCTCGCGCACGCGATGAAAGGCTGAAAGCTAGACTCATGGATATCCGCGCCGCAGAAATCTCGAAGGTCATCAAGGACCAGATCTCCAGCTTCGGCACCGAGGCCCAGATCTCCGAAACCGGCCAAGTGCTCAGCGTCGGTGACGGCATCGCCCGCATCTATGGCCTCGACAATGTCCAGGCCGGCGAGATGGTCGAGTTCGCCAATGGCGTGCAGGGCATGGCGCTCAACCTCGAGGCCGACAATGTCGGCGTCGTGATCTTCGGCTCGGACGCCGAGATCAAGGAAGGCGACGTCGTCAAGCGCACCGGCACGATCGTCGACGTTCCGGTCGGCAAGGGCCTGCTCGGCCGCGTCGTGGACGGGCTGGGCAATCCGATCGACGGCAAGGGCCCGATCGTCGCCGAGAAACGCAGCCGCGTCGAAGTGAAGGCCCCGGGCATCATCCCGCGCCAGTCGGTCAGCGAGCCGATGCAGTCGGGCCTCAAGGCGATCGACGCGCTCGTTCCCGTCGGCCGCGGCCAGCGCGAGCTGATCATCGGCGACCGCCAGACCGGCAAGTCGGCCGTCGCGATCGATACGTTCATCAACCAGAAGACGGTCAACGCCGGCACCGACGAGGGCAAGAAGCTTTATTGCGTCTATGTCGCCGTGGGCCAGAAGCGCTCCACCGTCGCGCAGCTCGTCAAGACGCTCGAAGAGCAGGGTGCGATGGAATATTCGATCGTGGTCGCCGCGACCGCGTCCGAGCCCGCACCGCTGCAGTTCCTGGCGCCCTATACCGGCACCGCGATGGGCGAGTATTTCCGCGACAACGGCATGCACGCGCTGATCGTGTTCGACGATCTGTCCAAGCAGGCGGTCGCCTATCGCCAGATGTCGCTGCTGCTGCGCCGCCCGCCGGGCCGCGAAGCCTATCCGGGCGACGTGTTCTACCTCCACAGCCGCCTGCTCGAGCGTGCGGCCAAGATGTCGGACGCCAATGGCGGCGGCTCGCTGACCGCACTGCCGATCATCGAGACCCAGGCCGGCGACGTGTCGGCCTACATCCCGACCAACGTGATCTCGATCACCGACGGCCAGATCTTCCTCGAGACCGACCTGTTCTTCGCGGGCATCCGCCCGGCGATCAACGTCGGGCTGTCGGTCAGCCGCGTCGGCTCGGCCGCGCAGACCAAGGCGATGAAGAAGGTGTCGGGCTCGATCAAGCTCGAGCTCGCCCAGTATCGCGAGATGGCGGCGTTCGCGCAGTTCGGTTCGGACCTCGACGCCTCGACGCAGAAGCTGCTCAACCGCGGCGCGCGCCTGACCGAGCTGCTCAAGCAGCCGCAATTCTCGCCGCTGCCGTTCGAAGAGCAGACCGTGTCGATCTTCGCGGGTACGCAGGGCTTCATCGATGCCGTGTCGGTGCAGGACGTCACCCGCTACGAGCAGGCGATGCTGACCGAGATGCGGACCAGCCATGGCGACATCCTCGGCGCGATCCGCGACAGCAAGGATCTGAAGGACGACGTGCGCGACAAGCTCAAGGACGCGCTCACCGCGTTCGGCAAGACCTTCGCGTAACTACCTCGTCACCCCGGGCTTGACCCGGGGTCCCGCTTCTTGGCGGGATCAAGGTAGCGGGACCTCGGCTCAAGGCCGGGGTGACGGATAAGGGAATGGAATGGCTAGCCTCAAGGCACTCAAGGTCCGGATCAACTCGGTCAAGTCGACCCAGAAGATCACCAAGGCGATGAAGATGGTCGCCGCCGCCAAGCTGCGCCGTGCGCAGGAAGCGGCGGAGGCCGGCCGCCCCTATGCGGAGCGGCTCGAGTCCGTGGTGGCGAGCCTTGCCGCCAAGGTCGCGGGCGGCCCCGGCAGCTCGCCGCTGCTCGCCGGCACCGGCAAGGATCAGGTGCACCTGCTGATCGTCGCCACGTCGGACAAGGGTCTGGCCGGCGCGTTCAACAGCAACATCGCGCGCCTTGCCCGCCGCCGTGCCCAGGAGCTCACCGCGCAGGGCAAGACGGTCAAGATCTACACGATCGGCCGCAAGGGCTTCGCCCTCCTGGCTCGCCAGTTCCGCGCGAACATCGTCCACTCGATCGAGCCGGGCGATCTGGGCAAGCTGGGCTTCGCCGAAGCGCGCGCCTATGCCGACGACATCATCGCGCGCTACCGCGCGGGCGAGTTCGATGTCGCGACTTTGTTCTATTCGCATTTCAAGTCGGTGCTGACGCAGGATCCGACCGAACAGCAGATCATTCCGGTCGCCATTCCGACCGCGGTGGCAGAGCCTGCCGGCGCTGCTGTCGTGGAATATGAGCCGAGCGAGGAAGCGATCCTCGACGACCTGCTGCCGCGCAACATCGCGATCCAGCTGTTCCGCGCGATCCGTGAGAACGCCGCGTCGGAGCAAGGCTCGAAGATGACCGCGATGGACAATGCCACGCGCAACGCGGGCGACCTGATCAAGCGGCTGTCGATCCAGTACAACCGCGCCCGTCAGGCCGCGATCACCACCGAGCTGGTGGAAATCATTTCGGGCGCCGAAGCGCTCTAAGAACGATCAGAAGCAAGGAAGCAGACGATGGCAACCGCCGCTGAAATGACCCGACCGGGTACCACCAACAATGTCGGCAAGATCGCCCAGGTGATCGGCGCCGTCGTCGACGTGCACTTCGCCGAGAACCTGCCGGCGATCCTGTCGGCGCTGGAGACCGACAATAACGGCACGCGCCTGGTGCTCGAAGTCGCCCAGCATCTGGGTGAGAACACCGTGCGCACGATCGCGATGGATTCGACCGAGGGCCTGACCCGCGGCCAGACCGTCACCGATACCGGCTCGCAGATTCGCGTGCCTGTCGGCCCGAAGACGCTCGGTCGCATCCTCAACGTCATCGGCGAGCCGATCGACGAGCGCGGCCCCGTCGGTGCCGAGCTGACCGCGCCGATCCACGCACCGGCTCCGCTGTTCGTCGACCAGTCGACCGAGAGCGCGATCCTGGTCACCGGCATCAAGGTTATCGACTTGCTCGCGCCTTACGCAAAGGGCGGCAAGATCGGCCTCTTCGGCGGCGCCGGCGTCGGCAAGACCGTGCTCATCCAGGAGCTGATCAACAACATCGCCAAGGGCCATGGCGGCACCTCGGTGTTCGCAGGCGTGGGCGAGCGTACCCGCGAGGGCAACGATCTCTACCACGAGTTCCTCGACGCAGGCGTTATCGCCAAGGATGCCGACGGCAATCCGCAGTCGGAGGGTTCGAAGGTCGCGCTGGTATATGGCCAGATGAACGAGCCGCCCGGCGCCCGCGCCCGCGTCGCGCTCTCGGGCCTGACGATCGCCGAGTATTTCCGCGACCAGGAGGGCCAGGACGTGCTCTTCTTCGTCGACAACATCTTCCGCTTCACCCAGGCGGGCGCAGAAGTGTCGGCACTGCTCGGCCGTATCCCGTCGGCAGTGGGCTACCAGCCGACTCTGTCGACCGACATGGGCGCGCTGCAGGAGCGGATCACCTCGACCAACAAGGGTTCGATCACCTCGGTCCAGGCCGTGTACGTTCCCGCGGACGATCTGACCGATCCGGCGCCGGCAACCTCGTTCGCCCACTTGGACGCGACCACCGTGCTCAACCGCGCGATCTCCGAACTGGGCATCTACCCGGCCGTGGATCCGCTGGACTCGACCAGCCGCGTGCTTGAGCCGCGCATCGTCGGCCAGGAGCATTACGAGACCGCACGCGCCGTCCAGGCGATCCTGCAGAAGTACAAGTCGCTGCAGGACATCATCGCGATCCTCGGCATGGACGAGCTTTCGGAAGAGGATAAGCTCACCGTCAGCCGTGCTCGCAAGATCCAGCGCTTCCTCAGCCAGCCCTTCCACGTCGCCGAAGTGTTCACCGGCATCCCGGGCGCGTTCGTGCAGATCGAGGACACCATCAAGTCGTTCAAGGCAGTGGTGAACGGCGAGTACGACCACCTTCCCGAAGCGGCCTTCTACATGGTCGGCGGCATCGACCAGGCGGTCGCCAAGGCCCAGAAGATGGCCGGCGAAGCGTAACCCGAACTACTCCCTCTCCCCTTCAGGGGAGAGGGTCGGGGAGAGGGGCCTGTAACAAGGCGCATTGCTCTCCCCCTCTCCCCCACCCTCTCCCCGCAAGCGGAGAGAGGGAGTAAGGTATGGACATGCTGCACTTCGAACTCGTCACGCCCGAACGCCTCGTCCGCTCCGAGGACGTCCACATGGTCGTCGTTCCCGGCACCGAAGGCGACTTCGGCGTTCTCGAGGGGCATGCCCCGTTCATGTCGACGGTGCGCGACGGCGCGCTGGAGATTTACCGCAGCGCCGGATCGGCTCCGGAGACGATCCGGATCGAAGGCGGGTTCGCCGAAGTGAACGACCGCGGCCTGACGGTATTGGCCGAAAGAGCTGATTAACGGCGCTTAAACCAAGAATGGCCTAAAAGTGATGCCTCGCTTGGAGAAATCGCTTGGCCTTTCAGAATGTAGTCGGCTCGCCAGTGCGCCCGCCGCTGCTTCGGCGCTTCTCCTGGCGCCTGCCCTCTCAGAACATGCAGCTTGCCCTGCTGCTACTGGCAGCAGCGTTTCTTATCCGCTTGCCGCAGTTTGGGAACTCTCTGTTCGGTGAAGATGAGCAGTTCTACCTGCTGGTCGGCGAGCGCATGCTCCATGGTTCGGTTCCTTACGTCGACATCTGGGATCGCAAGCCGTTCGGCCTTTTTGCGCTTTTCGCATCATTTTGGCTGATCAATTCAGACGGCTTTCTGGTTGCACAGACTGCCGCGACGCTTTCAGCCGCTTCAACCGCCTTCGTCATCGCGCTGATCGCATGTCGTTTCACGAACGTTGCCGCTGCAGCCGGCGCCGGCATCTTCTATCTGCTGCTCCTCTCCGTCCTCGGCGGCGACGCTGCCCAGACGCCGGTCTTCTATAATCTGCTGATCGTCACGGCCGCCTGGCTGATCCTCCCGACGAACCACGCGCTAGATGGCCGGCAGGACATGAAGCGTGCGATGGCCGCGATGCTGCTTTGTGGGATCGCCATTCAGATCAAGACGAATGCCGTTTTTGAGGGGGTGTGCTTTGGTTGCTGGTTGATGGTCCGCATGTGGGGGCGCGTGCCCGTGGCCCTGCTTCTCCAGCGCGCCACAGCTTTTGCGGTGATCGGCCTGGCTCCCACTTTGATGGTGGCGGCCGGCTATGCGTGGATCGGTCACTTCGACAGCTGGTGGTTCGCCAACATGGTGTCGCAACTGCAGAAAGAAGGCGGACTGTCACCAGATGCGCTGCAGCGGCTTCTCGGCCTTGCACCAAGCTTGGTGATGTTGGCGGTCGTCGGCATACTTGGCACGCTTCGGCTCAAGCCTTCGGGGACTCGCACGTTCTTGGTCGCTTGGGCGATGTGCGCATTTGCGGACACGTTCGTACTGGGCAATTTCTGGCGGCACTATACGCTGCCTTTCACGATTCCGGCAGCGATCTTGTCCGCGCCCCTGTTCGCGATGCCGCGGGTCGGGTTGGCGGTATTCCTGTCCCTTTCCGCTTGGCCACTGGTCGACTCGCAGATCTTTGACCGCATTGATGAAGCGCAGGGGCGCGACGTTCTAAACACCACCCTCGCAGCCATTCCTAGCGACGCACCGACACAGTGCCTGCTCGGCTACGAGGTTCCGGCAGCCTATTATGTTCTGACGCACGCCTGCCTGGTGACGCCGTACCTGTTCATCGATCAACTACGATCCTCGGCGGAAGCTCCCGCGCTGCCCGTGCCTGCCCATTTGGCACTGCGTCAGGCGCTGCAACGCCGCCCAGGCACAATCTTGACCGTCGCAAACTCCCACTGGGCGATGCGCAACCACACCAATGATGCGCTGCTCGCGAAGACCTTGCGTCAGGAGTACCGGCTCATCGCGCATTTGCCTTTCCGAAGGACAGCTCAGTACCAACAAATCTTGCTTGTCTGGCGTCGGACAGACCTTCCGGTCAAGCAACTCTGACGAGCGGTCGACCTCGGCGAACGGCCGGGAAGCCTTTGGTTAGGCAAATCTAAATCCTTGCGCGCTACCTCTACCGGCAACCCGGGGTCATAGAGTTTGCAATGAGCGCTTTTGGTCGACGCAGTGGAATGAGTGGCCCGGGAAGCGGGCGTCCGGCTTTCGGAGTCGCACGTCCGATGCAGGGCTCCGGCCCGGCGTCGTCGCGCCCGGAACCCTCGGCACTGGGGGGTGATCAATTCCCCCCCTTGAACGCCGTCCCGCTCCCGGGTGCCGCCAGCGCCTCCCCTGATCCGTTCGCGCAACAGGATCCGACCGGCCCCAGCCTGGCGAGCAGCGATGCGATGCAGCGGCTTGCCGACCGCCAGGCCGCATCGGGCGACGCAGGCAATTCGCGAATGGAAGGTTTCGAGGCCTCGATCCACCGCATCAAGGAACAGGTGCTGCCGCGCCTGCTGGAGCGCGTCGATCCCGAAGCGGCCGCGACCCTGTCCAAGGATGAACTGGCGGAGGAATTCCGCCCGATCATCGGCGAAGTGCTCGCCGAGCTCAAGCTGACCCTCAACCGTCGCGAGCAGTTCGCGCTGGAAAAGGTGCTGGTCGATGAACTGCTCGGGCTCGGGCCGCTTGAGGAACTGCTTGCCGATCCGGCCATCTCCGACATCATGGTCAATGGCCCGGAGCAGACCTTCATCGAGCGCAAGGGCAAGCTCGAACTCGCCAACATCCAGTTCCGCGACGAGGAGCATCTGTTCCAGATCGCCCAGCGAATCTGCAACTCGGTCGGCCGCCGCGTCGACCAGACGACACCGCTTGCCGACGCCCGCCTCAAGGACGGCAGCCGCGTCAACGTGATCGTGCCGCCGCTCAGCCTGCGCGGCACGGCGATCTCGATCCGTAAATTCTCGGCCAAGCCGATCACGCTCGACATGATGGCCAAGGGCGGGTCCATGTCCGACAAGATGGCGACGATGCTGAAGATCGCCGGCGCCAGCCGCTTCAACGTCGTCATCTCGGGCGGTACCGGTTCGGGCAAGACGACGATGCTCAACGCCCTGTCGAAGATGATCGACCCGGGCGAGCGCGTGCTGACCATCGAGGACGCCGCCGAACTCCGCCTGCAGCAGCCGCACTGGCTGCCGCTCGAAACCCGCCCGCCGAACCTGGAGGGCCAGGGCGAGATCACGATCCGCGACTTGGTCAAGAACGCGCTGCGTATGCGCCCGGATCGCATCATCCTGGGCGAAATTCGTGGATCCGAGTGCTTCGACATGCTCTCGGCGATGAACACCGGTCACGACGGCTCGATGTGCACGCTCCACTCCAACTCCCCGCGCGAAGCGCTGGCGCGTATGGAGAACATGGTGATGATGTCGGACATCAAGGTGCCCAAGGAAGCGATCTCGCGCCAGATCGCCGACTCGGTCGACTTGATCATCCAGGTGAAGCGCCTGCGCGACGGTTCGCGCCGCGTGACCAACGTCACCGAAGTGATCGGCATGGAAGGCCCGGTGATCGTCACCCAGGAGCTGTTCAAGTTCGAATATCTCGACGAGAGCGCCGACGGGAAGATCATCGGCGAGTACCGGTCGATGGGCCTGCGCCCCTACACTCTGGAAAAGGCCAAGCAGTACGGATTCGACCAGGCGATGCTCGAGGCGTGCCTCTGACGCGCTGATCCGGCCTCTCGGGGCCGGGGAGGATTGAAGGCCGGGCCTTGCAGCCGCTAAATAGCGGCATGTTCACGACGCTGCTGCTTCCCGCCATGATCGCCGTCCAGCCGCAGGCGAGTACGCAGCTTGCGAACGATGCCGAGTCGCGCTGGGTGCCCTTCGAGCTGACCGCGGGCAATCAGTTGCGCTTCGCGATCCAGGTCAATGGCCGCCCCGCCTTCGCGATACTGGACAGCGGCGTCACCGACAGCTTCGTCACCGCCGCCTTCGCCGACCGGATCGGGCTCAAGGCGCGCGCCCGCGAACAGGCGACTGCGATCGGCGGCTCGGTCGAGATCGGCTGGGCGCGCGGTGGGACCATCGCGTTTGGCGGCCTCACGCGCGCCGGCAGCCGTATCGGCATCTCGGGAGCCGAGGGCCTGTTTCCGTTCGGGGCGGACATGTTCGTCGGGGCCGACGTGCTGTCCTGCTGCGCGCTCGACATCGATTACGACGCGCGACGCTTCCGCCTGTTGCCGAGCGGGCGCATGCCGTTCACCGGCACCACTGTGCCGCTGTCGCGCGCCAGCACCGGGCTGTTCCGCTCGGAAGTGAGCGTCGCGGGGCATCGCCTGCGGCCGGTGGTGGTCGACACGGGCGACGGCTCCAGCCTCACCATCAGCCGCGCGAACTGGATCGCCGCCGGGCTCGGAAACACGCGGCTCACCACGACCCTCGGCTGGGGCATGGGCGGCGTTTCGATCGCCGACACGGCGGTGGTGTCCCCGGTGGCGCTCGGCACGCTCGCGGTGCCCGAGTCGGAGATCCGTATCGAGGATCCGGGCGGGTTTCTGACAATCAGCAGCAGCGCGGGCCGGATCGGCAGCGGGTTGCTGATGCGCTTCCGCGTGCTGATGGACCCCGGGGCCGGCCGCATGGTGCTGCGTCCGGGGCAGCAGATCGACGCGCCGGTCATCCGCTCCACCAGCGGGCTGTTGATGCACCAGGATCCGACTCAGCTTCGCGTGATCCACGTCATGCGCAATTCGCCCGCAGCCGCTGGCGGTTGGCGTGACGGCGAGGCGATCTGCGACGTCAACGGCGTGGCCGTGGCGGACCTGACTCGGCTGGGCGGCGCCATCAACTGGGGCGCAGGCGCGCCGGGCACGACCGTCCGGCTCACGCTGTGCGACGGCACCAGGCGCAGCCTGACGCTGCGCCGCTTCTACTGAGCCGCCCTAGCGCAGGTTCAAGGCGACGCTGACCAGGATCAAGGCCGCCAGCAGCGCGAGAAGCTGGATGAGCGGCCAGGGCACCAGGCCGACGCGGTCCAGGTCCTTCCGATTGCGGCGGCGGTGCTCGCCAATGCCGCTCGCGATCGCCACCGTCACGGCCGCCCCTGCCCCTATCCACAGTTCAGGATGCACGCGCAAAGGTCCTTGGATGCGATGAGGCTGCTACTGCACGACCATAACTCAAGTTGGTCACCAACGAACCCTTAACCATTGCGCTTTACCAATATTCTTCGTGCCACGTCGAATCCGCTCCCTCCTGTCGGTCCTTCGCGATGAAGTCGACACCTATGCCAGCACGAGCGAGGAGATCGCCGCGCGAACCAACCTGCTTGCGCTGAACGCGGCGATCGAGGCGGCGAGGTCCGGCGAGGCCGGACGCGGCTTTTCGGTGGTCGCTCAGGAGGTAAAGGCACTGGCCCAGCAGGCGCGGACCGCCAGCCACGATTTCCGCTCGGAAGTGCGCGAGCGGCTGGCACTCGGCGCCGGCATCGCCGACGAGATGGTGAACGAGATCGAGGGCACCCGCCTTGTCGAGCTCGCCCAGGCACTCATCCAGAACGTCACGCGCCATCTGTACGGGCGCAGCATCGACCTGCGCATCATGGCATCCGACGCGGAGGTCATCGAAGCGACGCTCGATCCGACCCCCGAGAAACTGGCGGCGGCGCAGGCGCGCCTCGCCCTCTTCACGGCCACCTCGCCTTATTATCTCAATGCCTTCGTCGCCGATGCCGACGGGCGCGTGCTGCTCACGTCGGATCCGAACGCCCGCGTCCGCACGACGAACCTCAGCACCGCGTCGCAGTTCCTGAAGGCCATGGCGAGCACGCAGCGCGAACAATGGTTCACCGACGAGGTATGGCAGAATCCCTGGTCGGATCACCGCGCCGTCCTCGTGTTCGTCACCGGCATCCGGCCGCGCGGGCAATCTGGGGTTCCGGCCGGCGTGTTCTATGTCGAATTCGACTGGCAGGGCCACATCCCCGCGATCATCTCCGACCGCACTCTGTTCGGCGACAAGGATTGGGCACGCACGCATATCTCGATTGTGGACGAAGCAGCGCGCATCGTCGCCGATTCCAGCGGATCGCGCTACGGCGAGGTGCTGCCGCTTCCCACCAAAGCCGTTCGTGGCGCGGAAGCACGGCCCGACGCCACGATCGCCTTTGCCAGCGCGTCGGACTATCACGGGTTCGACGGGCTAGGCCTGCGCTGCGTCATCGAGCAGAAGATGCTGAGCGCCGAAGAGATCCGCGCATCGCTCGGCGGCTTCAAGGGACGCCACGCGCCGTGACGACTCAGCTGGCGAGCTTCTCGATCTTGTCCTGAAGCCGCGCCAGTTCCGCCTTCAACGCCGCGACGTCGTCCCCGCTTCCCGCCTGCGCTTCGCTCGCCACCGGCGCGGCAGCGCCCGTGGTCGCCACCGCCGGCTTGAACGCGCTCGCCGCCGCCTCGAACATCGCCATGTTGCGCTTCGCCAATTCGGCGAAGGGCGACCCTGCGAACGCCCCTTCCACCGCGGTGCGGAACTGCTCCTGGTTGTGGCGGAAGCTGTCCATCGACGCCTCCAGATAGCCCGGCACCATCGCCTGCATCGAGTCGCCGTACAGCGAGATCAGCTGGCGCAGGAAGCTGACCGGCAGCATCGTCTGCCCGCGGGATTCCTCTTCCATGATGATCTGGGTGAGGACGTTGTGGGTGATGTCCTCGTCCGACTTGGCATCGACCACCTTGAAGTCTCGGCCTTCCTTCGTCATCGCCGCCAGATGCTCCAGCGTGATGTAGGAAGAAGTCTCGGTATTGTAGAGCCGCCGGTTCGCGTATTTCTTTATGATGACCGGACCGCTTCCAGGTGCTGCCTTCTTCATGGGACCCTCTCGCGTGTTTGACGGACACCTATCAGATTTTCATTCCGCGCCGCAACACGGACCGCGTCCGCTCCCCTTGTTTCTTGCGATGCTGCACGACGAAACTGCAGCATCGCCCGAGCGCCGTGCCGCGGCACTTGCCGGCCTGCGCAGGTATCAGGAGGCGGCGCGTCCCCAACCGCGCCCGTCCAAGCCCGCGATCGCCGCCGCCGGTCGGGCGCGACTGCGCGATTACGGCGGAAGCGGGCGGCCCGTCGTCTTCGTGCCGTCGCTGATCAACCCACCGCGCGTCCTCGACCTTTCACGCGGCAATTCGCTGCTCCGCTGGCTCGCACGCCAGGGAGTACGTCCCCTGCTGGTGGATTGGGGCACCCCCACGCCTGCCGATCGCGGCATGGACGTCACTGCGCATGTCGAGGCGCTGCTGCTGCCGATGCTGCGCAGCCTCGATCGGCCGCCGGTGCTGGTCGGCTATTGCCTGGGCGGCACGCTGGCGATCGCCGCGGCAGGCGCGGTACGGACGGCGGGCGTCGCCACCATCGCCGCGCCGTGGCATTTCGGCGGATATGGCGACGCGACCGCGCCCATCGCGAAGCTGTGGTCGCAAGCCCACGCCACCTGCGAGCAGCTCGGCGTGGTGCCGATGGAAGTGCTTCAGGCGGGTTTTTGGCAGCTGGATCCCGCCCGCACGGTGAGCAAGTTCGAACGTTTCGGCCGGCTGGATCCTGCCAGTCCCGCCGCCCGCGCCTTCGTCGCGCTGGAGGATTGGGCGAACGGCGGCGCGCCGCTCCCTTACGCCGCCGGGCGCCAGCTGTTCGACGACTTCTTCTCCGCCGACCTGTCCGGCACCGGCCGCTGGCAGGTGCAGGGCCGCACCGTCGACCCCGCTGCGCTCGACTGCCCCAGCCTGGCGTTCGTCTCCACTACCGACCGCATCGTTCCCGGCGCAAGCGCACCCCCTGCCGACGAACGCCGTGAAAGCGCGCTCGGCCATGTCGGAATGGTGGTCGGCAGCCGCGCCCGCGCCGCGCTGTGGCAGCCATTGGCCGACTGGCTAACCCGCCTGCCCGCGACTAGATAGCGCCCAACCAGAACAGACACCGCAGGAGCCCGCCATGACCTCGCCCGCCGACATCGTCATCACCGCCGCCAAGCGCACGCCGGTCGGCAGCTTCCTCGGCGCCTTCGCGACGACCCCGGCGCACGAGCTGGGCCGCGCCGCGATCGAAGCCGCACTGGCGCAATCGGGCGTGAAGGGCGAGGAGGTCTCGGAAGTGATCCTGGGCCAGGTCCTCACTGCCGGACAGGGCCAGAACCCTGCGCGCCAGGCCGCCATGGCTGCCGGTATCCCCAAGGAAGTACCGGCCTGGGGCGTGCAGCAGGTCTGCGGCTCGGGCCTGCGCGCAGTGGCGCTGGCCTATCAGGCGATTGCGACCGGTGACGCGACGATCGTCGTCGCCGGCGGCCAGGAGTCGATGTCGATGAGCCCGCACGCGCAATCGCTGCGGCCCGGCACCAAGATGGGCGACGTCAGCCTGGTCGACACGATGATCAAGGACGGGCTGACCGACGTGTTCAACGGCTATCACATGGGCATCACCGCCGAGAACCTGGCCGACCAGTATCAGGTCACCCGTGAGGACCAGGACAGCTTCGCCGTGCGCTCGCAGAACCTGGCGGAAAAGGCGCGCGCGAGCGGGCGCTTCGCCGACGAGATCGCGCCGGTGACGATCAAGGGCCGCAAGGGCGACACGGTGGTGGACCAGGACGAGTATATCCGTGCCGGCGCCACGGTGGAGGGCGTGTCGGGCCTGCGTCCCGCCTTCAAGAAGGACGGCACGGTGACCGCGGCCAACGCTTCAGGCATCAATGACGGCGCAGCGGCGCTGGTGGTGATGCGCCGCGACGAGGCCGAGCGCCGCGGCGCTCCGATCCTCGCGCGCATCGCCAGCTGGGCAAGCGTGGGAGTCGACCCTTCGGTGATGGGCATCGGCCCGGTTCCCGCCAGCCGTCGCGCTTTGGAAAAGGCGGGCTGGCAGATCGCCGACCTCGACCTCATCGAAGCCAACGAAGCCTTTGCCGCGCAGGCGCTTGCAGTTGGCAAGGAGCTCGGCTGGGACGCCGACAAGGTCAACGTCAACGGCGGCGCCATCGCCATCGGCCACCCGATCGGCGCCAGCGGCGCGCGGGTTCTTACGACGCTGCTGCATGAGATGCAGAAGCGTGATGCAAAGAAGGGGCTGGCGACTCTGTGCATCGGCGGCGGCATGGGCATCGCTATGTGCGTGGAGCGATAAGATAATACCAATATGAACCTTGAATTAATATTGCGCGCGCCCCGCCCCTTTGGCAACTAACGGATATAAGGCGTAACATTGCTGCAACACCTCCGCTAGAAACATCGCCGACATAATAATCGTTCTTGCTGGTGGCGGGGGAAAGCACTTTCATCGCTCCGGGCATCACGCCCAGGGGCAAATAATAATGAAACTTTCTAATCTGATGGGAGCTACCGCGCTTGCTAGCGCAGCCTTCCTCTTCCCTCAGATCGCATTTGCACAAGGCAGCCAGCCCGTCGAGGCGGCGCCGTGCAATGAGGATCCAAATGGTGGTCCGGACTGCGTGAAGGATGCGACCGGTGCCGAGGACAACTCTGGAACCGTCACCATCACCGGTTCGCGCATTCGTCGCCCGAACCTGGAATCGACGGTTCCGATCACGTCGCTTTCCGGCGAACAGTTCTTCGCGCAAGGCGATTCCAACGTCGGCGAAACGCTGAACGAACTGCCCCAGCTGCGCAGCACTTTTTCGCAGCAAAATCCCGGCCTGGGTATCGGCATCGCCGGCCTCAACCTGCTCGATCTGCGCGGCCTCGGAACGTCGCGTACGCTCGTCCTGGTAAACGGCCGCCGCCATGTCGCTGCAGACATCCTGAACAACGCTGTCTCGCCGGACATCAACAGCATTCCGAACGATCTGATCGAGCGGGTCGACGTCGTGACCGGCGGCAACTCCGCCATCTATGGTTCGGACGCCATCGCTGGCGTCGTCAACTTCGTCCTGCGCCGCGATTATGACGGTCTGCAGATCCGCGGGCAGACCGGCATCTCGCCTGACGGCTTCGGCGCGAACCAGTATATCTCTGCGATGGGCGGCAAGAACTTTGCAGATGGCCGCGGCAACGTGACGCTGCATGCCGAATATTCGAACCAGGACCGCGTGTTCGGTTCGGAGCTTCCGTGGCTCCGGCAGGTCAACGGCACGGGCGTGGTCGATGTGGACCCCTCCGGCCTTACCGGTGGTAGCGATGGATTCCCGGACTCGATCTTCCTTCGCGACGTACGCAGCGCGTCGATCAACCGCTTCGGTCTGATCCCGATCAGCCAGCGTGCCACCCAAGCGGGTTGCGGGATCGGCGCAGGCGCCTCCAACGGCCCGCCCTCATCCGTCGGCGGCACGCCGTACAACTGCACCTATCTGTTCCAGCCCGGCGGCAACCTCGTTGCGCAGACCGGCACGCGCTACGGTGCCGGCATCATCGGCGGCATCCTGGGTGGTAACGGACAGACCGGACGCGAAGGCAAGCTGCTCTCCATCCAGCCTGAGGTGAAGCGGTACAATTTCAACCTGCTCGCGCACTTCGCGATCAGCGACGCCTTCGAACCCTTCATCGAGGCGAAGTACACGCGCGTCGACGCGGTCGGCAACAACGCAAGCCCAACCGGTATTCAGGGCATTTTCAGCCAGTTCGACTTCCGCGAACGCACCCGGCTCGACAATCCGTTCCTGACGCCGGCCCAGCGCGGCCAGATCGCCGGTCTCATCCTGGCGTCGGGCTGCAACACCAGCCTTCAGGTCGCCTGCTCGACTGCAGCGGGTGCGCTTGCTGCACGGTCGGCGACTGCCGGCCAGGGCACGGGCGGTCAGCTCAACGCCGCCGACATCGCCGCGATCAACGCCGGCACCTATCGCTTCGTCACCGCGCGCTCGCTCGAGGACGTCGGCAATCGCGACGAAGTGTTCCGGCGTGACACCTACCGGATCGTCGGCGGCGTGCGCGGCACGTTCAACGAGGATTGGGGTTACGAAGTCTCGTTGAACTACGGCAAATTCGAGCAGACCGTAGACACCAACGGCTATGTCGATCGTCAGCGCTTCATGCTCGCGCTCGACGCAGGACGCAATCCGGTGACCGGCGCGATCCAGTGCCGCTCGCAGTTCGACCCGGCCGCTGCCGTGGCGTTCGACTCCGGCGCATTCCAGACCGGCTCGGCGGGTCGCACCAGCCCGGGCCAGCCCGGCAGGCTCGCGTCCGACGTCGCCGCCTGCGTGGCGTATAATCCGTTCGGCAACGCCAACAATCAGGCGGCGGTGAATTACTTCACGCGGAGCATACACACCGACGCGTCGCTTGAGCAGTTCGTCGCATCGGCGTTCGTCTCGGGCGATCTGAGCCAGTTGTTCGAACTGCCCGGCGGCCCGATCGGGTTCGCGCTCGGTGCAGAATACCGGCGTGAAGATGGCACCTATTTCGACGATCCGTTCGTCACCGAGGGTGACGCCACCGCCGGAACGCAGAGCAACACCAACACGGTCGTGATCGGCAATTTTGATCCCCCGGCCTTCACCGTGAAGGAACTGTTCGGCGAACTTCGCGTGCCGCTCGTCAAGGACGTGTTCCTTCTGCACGAACTCAGCCTGAGCGGCGCGGCGCGCGTGGCGGACTACAACAACGCCACCGGCACCGTCTGGACGTACAATGCGGGCGTCGACTGGGCTCCGGTTCAGGATCTGCGGTTCCGCGCGAACTATAGCCGCGCGGTTCGTTCGCCGAACCTGTCGGAGTTGTACTTCCCGGCAATCGCGAACTTCGCACCCGGCTTCGTGGATCCTTGCTCGCCCAATCAGCTTGCCAACAACCCGAACCGTCCGGCGAACTGCCTGGCACAGGTCGGCGGCAACGCAGCAATCCTTGCCGGCATTCCCAACGTAACGCAGTCGCTGGCCGTCATCAGCGGCAGCAATCCCAACCTTGAAGAGGAAAAGTCCTCGTCCTGGACGTTCGGCGGCGTGTTCCAGCCCAGGTTCGTTCCTGGCCTGTCGCTCAGCGTCGACTATTACAACATCAAGGTCGAGAACGTCATCGTCTCGCTGACTGCGCAGCAGATCGCCAACAACTGCGTCGACCAGCCAACCACCGAGAATGTCTTCTGCGGCCTCTTCCAGCGCTACCTCGGCCCAACGCCGGGCCCGCTTGCAGAAGTGCAGGGGCAGATTGCCGGCAACACGCTGATCCAGGCCGGTGTGAACTTCGCGGCCCGCAAGCGCCGCGGCATCGACACCAACCTGGCATATCGCACCAACCTGGGCAGCAATGTCACGCTCAGCACCAACGTGATCTACACGCACAATCTTCAGATCAGCAACTTCGAGAATCCGGCGCTGCCTGATTTCGAGAATCGCGTGCTGAGCGAATTGGGCGATCCCAAGGACGAGTTCCGCTGGGATACCGATATCGGCATCGGTGCGTTCACGCTGGGCTATCGCATGCGCTACATCGGCCCGATGTACACCAGCTCGTACGAGAACTTCGAGTCGCTGCCGAGCGCCTGCTCCACTCCTACGACTTGCCCGCCCAACAACGTGGATGTGGTCGATCCGCGGAAGTACCCCTCGATCTTCTATCACGACCTGCGCTTCGCCTATGACGTGAACAAGCAGTTCGAGTTTTATGTTGGCGCAGACAACATCCTCAACACGCACCCGCCGCTCGGCCTTTCGGGAACCGGCACCGGTGCTACCACCGACCGCGGCACCGGTAACGCCTCGATCTACGACGCATTCGGCCGCAAGGTGTATGCCGGCTTCCGCGCCCGCTTCTAAAGCAGGACGAGCGCATATTCAGGGGATCGGAACGATGTTCCGATCCCCTTTTCGTGGCTGCAAGGTGAAGCTTCCGCTTTGGGATGGCATGGGCCCTGCGAGCGTGGCACCTAATTCCCATGACTAGCCACGTGCCCATCGCCAGCCACGCCGAAACGCTGGCGCAGAACGGCAGATTGCCAGAAGCGCTGGCGCTCCTGCACGATGCTGCTGCCCGCAACGATTCAGACGCGTGTTTCTGTTTGGCGTTGTGGCACCTTGCCGGCCGGTTCGTGCCGCGCGACCTTGCGCGCTCGCGATCCTACCTTCGCACGGCGCGCGAACTGGGCGATCCTGACGCAGCCTCGATGGAAATCGCGCTGACGGCCAATGGGACCGGAGCACCCGCGGACTGGCCCGGCGCACTGCGCCTGCTCCGTGCCGCGGCGCTGCGCAACTCTGCGGCAGCAGCCGAACTGAAGCTCGTAGAAGAGATGGACTTGGCAGAGGACGGTACGCCAACCCGCCTGCCCGAAGCTGAAAAACTTGTTCCAGATGGTGCCGTCACGCGTTTCCGGGGCCTGTTGTCCACAGCGGAGTGCGAGCAAGTCGCGCGCGCGGCCGTCGGATGGCTTGAACCCGCAGTCGTCGTCGATCCACAGAGCGGCCGGCAGGTCCGACATCCGCATCGCACCTCCGATGGCGCGGTTTTGGGCCCCACGCGCGAAACGCTCCCGATCCGCGCGATCAACCTGCGGATTGCGGCGATCAGCGGAACGGCCGTCGACCAAGGCGAGGCACTGATCGTGCTCCGCTACGTGCCGGGCCAGGAGTTCCGCCCCCATCTCGACGCGCTTCCTGCCACGCGAAACCAGCGCACAATGACGGCATTGGTCTACCTGAACGACACGCTCCGCGGCGGCGAAACGCGCTTTCCGGCCTATGGCTTGGACGTCAGGCCAAAGGCCGGCGACGCGATCCTCTTTCGCAACACCCTTCCCGACGGATCGCCGGATCCCCGCGCGATCCATGCAGGGGCGCCGGTCTCCCAGGGAGTGAAGTGGCTCGCGACCCGCTGGATCCGCGCTCGCCCGTTCGACGTCTGGAACGGTCCCGAAAGCGCAGTCTGATCCTCAAAACCAAAGCCGCGCATATCTTCCGCCCAGCGCCGTGAGCAGCTCATATTCGGACAAGCCGGTCAGAGCCGCGGTTTCCGGCAGCGCGTAGCTTAGCGAGACCCAGTCGCCTTCCGCTACCCCCGGTGCGGCAGCAATATCGATCGCGAGCAAGTCCATCGACACGCGCCCGAGGACGGGCAGCTCGGCGCCGCCGAACCGAGCGCGCCCCTTGCCCGAGAAGCAACGGAGATAGCCGTCGGCATAGCCGATGTTGAGGATCGCCACCTCGGTATCCGCAGGCGCAGTGAAGGTGGCGTTATAGCCCACGGTTTCCCCGGCCCGCACCGATCGCCGCTGCAGCACCTGGGCCTCAGGCTGTACGACCTGCCGGATCGCCGTGGCGAATTCGGCGCGGGCGATCCCCCCGTATAACGCCAGTCCCGGACGCGTAAGATCGAAATGATAGCCGCTCCCCAGCGCGATCCCCGCCGAATTCGCCAGGCTCATCCGCTTGGCCGTCGTGCGCCCCGCCAGCGCCGCGAAGCGTTCGCGCTGGCGATCGTTCATCGCGCTGTCCTCGTCCGCACAGGCGAGATGGCTCATCAGCGTCTCGATCTGCAATCCCTCGAGCAGCCCTGCCGCCACGTCGGCGGTCGATACGCCCAGCCGGTTCATGCCGGTATCGACCATCACGTCGCAGGCGCCGCCGTCCGCCTGCCGCCAGCGCGCGATCTGCTCGGGCGAGTTCAGCACCGGCCGCACGCCGGCGGGCCGGTCCGCGATATCTTCCTCGCGGACGCCGTGAAGCACCGATAGTGTCACCCCCAGATCGGCAAGCGCGCGCGCCTCGCTCCAATGCGCGACGAAGAAGTCCCGGCACCCTGCCGCCGCCAGCCGCTTGACGACTTCGTGCGCGCCCAGGCCATAGCCGTCCGCCTTCACCGCCGCACCGCAGGTCGCGCTGCCGCTCATCGCCGCGAGCGTCTTCCAGTTATGAACCAGCGCGGCGCCGTCGAGCCGCAGGCGAAGGGGAGAGGATGCCATCCCTTCCGGTTAGCCGCCCGTTCGCCCCGACGCAAAGCAGGATGCCGCTTCCCGCCCCCGGTGCGGCTCAGTCCAGATTGGGCCGCAGGTACCGCGCCGCGAGATCCAGCGGGATGCCGCGCCGCGCCGCATAATCCGCCACTTGGTCCTGCCCCACGCGCGCCACGCCGAAATACTCGGCTTGCGGATGCCCGAAATAGAAGCCCGACACGGCCGCGGTCGGCAACATCGCGAAGCTTTCGGTCAGCGTCGTGCCGGTGCGCGCCTCCGCATCCAGCATATCGAACAAGATCGGCTTCAGGCTGTGCTCGGGGCAGGCCGGGTAGCCGGGCGCCGGGCGGATGCCGCGATACTTCTCCCGGATCAGCGCATCATTGTCGAGCTGCTCGCCGACCGCATAACCCCACAATTCGGTGCGGACATGCTGGTGCAGCCGCTCGGCGAATGCCTCCGCCAGACGGTCGGCAAGCGCCTTGAGCAGGATGTCCGAATAATCGTCGATCGCTTCCTTGAAACGCGCGAGATGCGAGTCGATGCCGTGAATCGACACCGCGAAGCCGCCGATCCAGTCGCCTGTGGAGTCAATGAAGTCGGCCAGGCACATGTTCGCCCGCCCCTCGCGCTTCGCGATCTGTTGGCGCAGCATCGGCAGGCGCACGCTGGCCTCGTTGGTGCGGTCCAGATCGGGTATGTGGAAATGTTCGGGCACGCTGGCGCCGTCGGGGCTGCGATGGTCGTTCGAATGCCGGGTCTGCACCCAGATATCGTCGCCGCTGCGATGACACGGCCACAGCCCGGCAACGCCGCGCGCGGTCAGCCACTTCTCGGCGATGATCCGGTCGAGCATCTTCTGTGCGTCTTCGAACAGGCCGGTAGCGCTTTCGCCGACGACCTCGTCCTGCAGGATCGCCGGATAATTGCCCGCGAGTTCCCAGGCGCGGAAGAACGGCGTCCAGTCGATATAAGCGCGCAGGTCGTTCAGATCCCAGTCGTCGAACGTGTGTACCCCCGGCTGCTTCGGCGCCGCCGGCTTGAGCGTCATGTCGGCCTGGAACCCGTTCGCCCGCGCCGCCTCCAGCGGCAGCAGCTCGCTCTGCCCCTTGCCGGCGCGCGCGACGCGCACCTGCTCATATTCCGCGGCGACCTTGGCGACATAGTCGTCGCGCTGGGTGTCCGAGACGAGCGCGGTCGCCACCCCCACCGCCCGGCTCGCGTCGAGCACATGGACCACGGGCCCCTTATACGCCGGCTCGATCCGCAATGCGGTGTGCACGCGGCTGGTGGTTGCCCCGCCGATCAGCAGCGGCATCGTCATGCTCGCGCGCTGCATCTCCTCGGCCACCGTCACCATCTCGTCCAGCGACGGGGTGATCAGCCCCGAAAGCCCGATCATGTCGGCGTCGTTCTCGTTGGCCGATTCCAGGATCTTCGACCAGGGCACCATCACCCCCAGATCGACCACGTCGAAGCCGTTGCACTGGAGCACCACGCCGACGATGTTCTTGCCGATATCGTGAACGTCGCCCTTCACGGTGGCCATGATGACCTTGCCCTTGCCCTTGGCGCCGGGCTCTTTGGCGGCCTCGATGAAGGGCAGCAGGTGCGCCACCGCCTTCTTCATCACACGCGCGGACTTCACTACCTGCGGCAGGAACATCTTGCCCGATCCGAACAGGTCGCCGACCACGTTCATGCCGTCCATCAGCGGGCCTTCGATCACTTCGATCGGCCGTGCGAACTGCTGGCGGCATTCCTCGGTGTCATCGACGACATGCGCGTCGATGCCCTTCACCAGCGCATATTCCAGCCGCTTGGTGACCGGCAGGCTGCGCCATTCCGCCGCGGCCTTCTCCGCCACCGCGTCGGTGCCGCGATACTTCTCGGCCAGCGCGACCAGCCGGTCGCCCGCCTCGGGATCCTTGTTGAGGATGACGTCCTCGACCGCGGTGCGCAGCTCGGGATCGATCTGGTCATAGACGTCGAGCTGGCCGGCATTGACGATCGCCATGTCCATGCCCGCGGGGATCGCATAGTATAGGAACACCGAGTGCATCGCCTTGCGCACCGGCTCGTTGCCGCGGAAGCTGAAGCTCAGGTTCGACAGTCCGCCCGAAATGTGGACATGCGGGCAACGCGCCTTGATCTCGCGGCACGCCTCGATGAAGTCGACGCCGTAATTGTTGTGGTCCTCGATCCCCGTCGCCACCGCGAACACATTGGGATCGAAGATGATGTCCTCGGGCGGGAAGCCGATCCCGACCAACAGGTCATAGGCGCGCGAGCAGATCTCGACCTTGCGTTCCTTGGTGTCCGCCTGCCCGACCTCGTCGAACGCCATCACCACCACCGCGGCACCGTACGCCATGCACTTGCGGGCATGCTCCAGGAACTGGTCGACGCCTTCCTTCATGCTGATCGAATTGACGATCGGCTTGCCCGAGACGCACTTCAGCCCCGCCTCGATCACGTCCCATTTCGAGCTGTCGACCATCACCGGGATCCGGGCGATGTCGGGCTCAGCCTGGATGAGCTTGAGGAAGGTGGTCATCGCCTCGTGCGCGTCGAGCAGCCCCTCGTCCATGTTGACGTCGAGCACCTGCGCGCCGGCCTCGACCTGCTGCAGCGCGACTTCCACCGCGGCGGCATAGTCGCCGTTCATGACCAGCTTCTTGAAGCGTGCCGATCCGGTGACGTTGGTGCGCTCGCCGATATTGACGAAACCGGTGGAGGAGAGGGTCATGCTTTTCTTTTCTTCCCCCTCTCCCGCTTGCGAGAGAGGGTCGGGGTGAGGGTGAGTAGGAAGTGATCTTCAAATAGGGGATGAGGCGGAAACATCCTCACCCAACCCTCTCCCGCAAGCGGGAGAGGGCTCGATCAGGCTGCCATTGTAAACGGTTCGAGCCCAGCCAATCGCGTCTGCACCGGAGGCGTCGGGATCGCGCGCGGCGGCAGCGTCTTCACTGCCTCCGCGATCGCTGCGATATGCGCCGGCGTAGACCCGCAGCATCCGCCGAGCACATTCACCTGCCCCGCATCGGCCCATTCCTTGACCAGCCCCGCAGTCGTCGCCGGCGCCTCGTCATAGGCGCCCAGTTCGTTGGGCAGCCCGGCGTTCGGATAAACCATGATCAGCGTGTCGCAGAGCGCGCTCAGCGTCTTCACATGCGGCCGCAGCTGTTCCGCCCCGAACGAGCAATTGAGCCCGATCGTCACCGGCTTGGCGTGCCGCACCGCGTGCCAGAACGCCTCGACCGTGTGGCCAGACAGGTTGCGCCCCGACAGATCGGTCAGCGTCATCGACATCATGATCGGCAAGTCGCGGCCCAGATCGTTCGCCGCCTCGATCGCCGCCATGATCCCGGCCTTGGCGTTGAGCGTGTCGAACACCGTCTCGATCAGGATGAAGTCGACTCCCCCCTCGACCAGCGCATCGATCTGCTCGCGATACACGTCCTTCAAATGATCGAAGTCGATCTCGCGATAGCCAGGATCGTTGACGTCGGGGCTCAACGACAGCGTCTTGTTGGTAGGCCCGAGCGCACCCGCGACGAAACGCGGGCGACCATCCCTGGCTTCGAACTCGTCGGCGATCGACCGCGCGAGCTTCGCGCTTTCGACGTTGATCGCGCGCACCAGATGCTCGGCACCGTAATCGGCCTGGCTGATCCGGTTGGCTGAGAAGGTGTTGGTCTCGGCGATGTCCGCCCCCGCCTCGAAATAGGCGCGGTGAATGCTCGCGGGCACTTCCGGCATGGTCAGCGCGAGGATGTCGTTGTTGCCCTTCTGGTCATGGCTCAGCCCGAGATTGCCGGCATAAGCCGCCTCGTCGAGCTTCCAGTTCTGGATCTCGGTTCCGAATGCGCCATCGGTGATCAGGATGCGCTTTGCGGCTTCGGCCAGCAGTTTCTCGCGTGCAGTCATGGTACTTCCTAATTCCTCCCCGGCACGGGGAGGGGGACCGCCAGCGCAAGCTGGTGGTGGAGGGGGCTCTCCTCCTGCCTTTCCGCTGGTGGAGAGCCCCCTCCACCACGCCGCTGCACGTCGCGGTCCCCCTCCCCGTGCCGGGGAGGAATAGCTAAGCTGCCGCCATCGAGACTTCGCTAACCGGCCGCACCCCCAGCAAATGGCAGATCGCGTAGCTCAGCTCGGCACGGTTGAGCGTGTAGAAGTGGAACTGCCGCACGCCGCCGGCATACAGCTTGCGGCACAGCTCGGCGGTCAGCGTGGCCGCGACCAGCTGGCGTGCCGCAGGGCGGTCGTCCAACCCTTCGAACAGCTTCTCCATCCAGCTCGGCACCGACGTCCCGCACATCGCCGACATCCGGACGACGCTGGCATAGTTCATCACCGGCATGATGCCGGGGACGATCTCGGCATCGATGCCGGCCTTGGCCGCGTCGTCACGGAAGCGGAAGAAGGTGTCGGGCTCGAAGAAGAACTGCGTGATCGCCCGGTTGGCGCCGGCATCGATCTTGCGCTTGAGATTGTCGAGATCGGCCTGGGCGTGCTCGGAATCCGGATGGCATTCGGGGTAGGCGGCAACCGAAATCTCGAAAGGATGCAGCTTGCGAAGTCCCGCGACCAGATCGGCGGCATTCTCATAGCCGCCGGGATGGGTGCTGTACTTCTCGCCAGCGCGGGGGGAGTCCCCGCGCAGGGCGACGATGTGGCGGACGCCCGAGGCCCAATATTCATCCGCGACCGCGTCGATTTCCTCGCGCGTCGCCTCGACGCAGGTGAGATGCGCGGCCGCCGGGATCGCCGTTTCGCGTGCGATCCGCGCCACCGTGTTGTGCGTCCGCTCCCGCGTCGTCCCACCGGCGCCATAGGTCACGCTGACGAAGCGGGGCCCGAGCGGCGACAGCGCCTGCACTGACTCCCACAGCGTTTCTTCCATCTTCTCGCTCTTGGGCGGGAAAAACTCGAAACTCACATCGATGTCGCCGGCCACATCGGCAAACAGCGGCGCGCCAAGGGGATCCACGTTGCTCATGCCGCCTTCACTTCCCTCATCTTCTCGCCGGCCTTGCGGCCCAGCCATAGTTTCACGGTGAGTTCGCCGCCCTCGAGGGTCTCCACCAGCACGGGAGCGAGCCCGACTCCTTTGAACCAGCCCAGTACCTGCTCGTCGGAGAAGCCGAGGCGGGCATGGGCGTCGCGGGTGCGCAGTTCCTCGCGCTCGTGCGGCGCGAAGTCGACGATCAGCAATCGCCCGCCATCCCGAAGCACCCGCGCCGCCTCGCCGATCGCCGCGCCTGGCTGCTGCGCGAAATGGAGCACGTGATGCAGGATCGCCGTGTCCGCCCCCAAATCGCCCAGCGGAAGCGCATACAAATCCGCCTGGCGCAGCTCGGCATTGTCCAATTTCCGTTCCGCCAGTTTCGCCCGGGCCAGGCGCAGCATCTCGGACGACCGGTCGACGCCCAGTGCCTGATCCGCGCGCGGCCCGAACAGCTCGATCATGCGTCCGGTGCCCGTGCCGATGTCGATCAGCGTACCCAGGCGGCCGTCGCCCAGCGCCTTGACCATCGCCGCCTCGACTTGACTTTCGGCCACATGAAGCGAGCGGATCGCGTCCCACTCGCCGGCATGCGCCTCGAACCACTCGGCCGCGGCGGTCGCACGGTCGGCACGTACCGCCGCCAGCCGCGCTTCGTCGGCAAGGGTCCAGTGATCCTGCTCATCCCAGCTGTCGAACGCGGCGAGGATCGGCTGGACCTTCGCAGCCGCGCCCAGCGCCACGAAGACCCAGCTTCCTTCCTTGCGCCGCTCGGCCAATCCGGCGTCGCACAGGATCTTCACGTGCCGCGAAACGCGCGGCTGGCTCTGTCCCAACACCTGCGCCAGCTCGCCGACGCTCAGTTCCATCGCGCGCAGCAGCGCGACGATGCGGAGGCGGGTCGGGTCGGCCAATGCACGAAAGATGGAGAGGGCGGATGTCATGTCGGATCGAGATATAAAGATATCTTTATATCAGGTCAATCGAGAGCGCCCGATTGCCTCCCCGCGCGGCAGCCGGTAGCCATTGCTTCAGCGTCAACCAGAAGGTCAATCAATGCGCACGATCCTCTTCCCCGCCCTCGCCCTGCTCGCGCTGTCGGCCTGCAACAACAAGGCGCAGAACGAAGCCGCGGAAGCGAACGAGACGATCACCGGCGACAGCAACACGATGGGCGAAGCCGTCGCCGACGTGAACGCAGCCAACGCCGCGACCGACGCCGCCTTTGACGCGGCCGAGAACAGCTACGAGGCCAATGTCACCGATGAAGGCGTGGCAGGCAACGAGATCACCGACTGACCGTTGAGGGTCCTCCACAGGAGAAGCCGGAATGCGTCTTTTGCCGTTGCTGCCACTCGCATTGGCGCTCGCCGCCTGCGGACAGGCTGACGAAGATCCGAGCGGGCTGACACCCGACGAGGCGCGCCAGCTGAACGAGGCCGCGGCGGCGATCGACATCAATTCCAGCACGCCCGTCAATCTTTCGGAGGATGCCCAATGACCCCCACGCGCGAACTCGGTGCGAGCGGCCTCGCAATTCCGCCGCTGGTACTTGGCGGCAATGTGTTCGGCTGGACGGTCGACAAGGCGCAGAGCTTCCGCATCCTCGACCGCTTCGCTGAAGCCGGGGGCGTGATGATCGATACCGCCGACGTTTATTCGGCCTGGGTCTCGGGCCATCAGGGCGGTGAGTCCGAAGCGATCATTGGCGAATGGCTGCGGCAGTCGGGCAAGCGCGACAAGGTGCTGCTCGCCACCAAAGTCGGCATGTTGCCCGGCGAGGGCGGTGAGAAGCTGGCTCCTGCCCGCATAGCTGCGGCGGCGGAAGCGTCCCTTCGCCGATTGGGCGTCGAGACGATTGATCTCTACTACGCGCATCAGGACGATGAGAGCGTGCCGCAGGAGGACGTCCTTGCCGCCTTCGGCACGCTGATCGACGCGGGCAAGGTGCGCGTCCTCGGCGCGTCCAACTTCCACGCGGTGCGTTTGAAGGCTGCACTCGACCTCGCCACTCGAGAGGGGCTGCCGCATTATCGAGTCCTCCAACCCGAATATAATCTGGTGAGCCGGCACAAGTTCGAGGGCGAACTCCAGAACCTCTGCGTGACTCACAATCTCGGCGTGCTGCCTTATTACGGACTCGCCTCGGGCTTCCTCACCGGCAAGTACCGCAGCGAGGCCGATCTCGGCAAAAGCGTTCGTGGCGGCCGCATGGGCGAGTTGCTGGCCGGAAAGGGCGGCGCGGTCCTCGCCGCCATGGACACGATAGCGGCCGAGACGGGTGCCAGCCATGCCCAGATCGCCCTTGCCTGGCTGGCTGCACAGGACGGCGTCACTGCGCCGATTGCCAGCGCGACTTCGATCGAACAGCTCGACGAACTGCTCGGCGCTTGGGACGTGGCACTGACGGATGCGCAACTCGACCGTCTGGTCGAGGCGGGGGCTTAACTCGCGCCTTTGCGTGAACCAAATCCATGTCCCCGCATTGACCCAGGCAATGCCTGAACAGACACATCCCCGCTGGCCGACCCGTCTCTGGATCGTCCGCCACGGCCAGAGCGCCGGCAATGTCGCACGCGACCGCGCGCATGAGGCCGGCGAGCATCACATCGACATCGACATGCGCGATGTCGATGTGCCGCTTTCCGAGCTCGGCGAGCAACAGTCCGATGCGCTTGGCCGCTGGTTCGCGCAGGGCCAGGGGCACGGCCGCCCCGACGTGATCCTCGCCAGCCCGTATGTCCGCGCGAGGGAAACCGCACGCCGCTTTCGAGACGCAGGGGGTGCCGACGCAGACGAACCGATCTGCGCCGACGAGCGTCTACGCGAAAAGGAGTTCGGGATCCTGGATGGCCTGACCACCGCCGGAATCCGCGCCCTTCAGCCCGACCAGGCCGACTTTCGCCGCCTGCTCGGGAAATTCTATCATCGCCCGCCCGGCGGAGAAAGCTGGTGCGACGTGATCTTTCGCCTGCGCTCGCTGCTGGACACGGTGTCGCTGCACTATGGTGGCCGGCAGGTCATGATCGTCGCGCATCAGGTGGTGGTGCTGTGTCTGCGCTACATCATCGAAAACCTGTCCGAGGCAGAGATACTCGCCATCGACAAGGCAGGCGACGTCGCCAACTGCTCGGTTACCGAATACGCCTTCGATCCCACCGCAGGCAAGGATGGCGGCCTCACCCTGGTCCGCTACAACGTCACCGCTTCGATGGAACAGGACGCGGTGGCTGAGGTCACGTCGGAACCCGACACCCCCGTGGCGGCACGCGGATGACGCCGCTCGACTCCGCTTGGCTGGCCGAAAACCCGCTTCCGCAGCCGGAGGGCGACACCGACAAGAACCGACGCGGCCGGGTGCTCGTCGCTGGCGGCTCAGAGACGGTGCCCGGTGCCCTGCGGCTGACGGGCGAGGCGGCACTCCGTGCGGGCGCGGGAAAGGTTCAGCTCGCGACCGTCGAGCGTGTCACGCTGGCACTTGGCATGACGATGCCGGAGGCTGCCGTGTTCCCACTCGCGGCGAATGCGTCGGGCGAACTGGGGGATGCCGCGGGACCGGTGCTTGCCGGGTATCTGGAACGCTGTGACTCGCTGGTTCTCGGTCCTGGAATGGGCCCGGACGCCGCAGCAGAAGCTATCCTGGCATGCGCGATTGCCGAACCGCGCGCCGGGCTCTCGCTTGTCGTCGACGCCGCGGCGCTGGGCGCTGCCGGCAACATGACAGAGCGACTGCGTGCGCATGAAGGGCGCGTGGTGCTGACGCCGCATCCTGGCGAGATGGTTCAGCTCATGGGCTGCGACGAAAGCCGCATCAAACACGATCCAGCCGCGCTGGTTCGCGAAGCCGCCGACCGGTTCGGCGCCACGGTGCTGCTCAAGGGAGCGCAGACCTTGGTCGCCTGCCCGGAACAGCCGGTGCTCCGGTACCCCGGTGGCGGACCCGGTCTCGCCACCGGCGGCTCGGGTGATATCCTCGCTGGCATCATCGGCGCACTTTTGTCACGCGGTGCGTCGCCGCAAACCGCCGCGGCATGGGGGGTGTGGCTCCACGGCGAGGCCGGACGGCGGCTCGCCGAAACCGTTGGTCCGCTCGGCTTCCTGGGACGGGACCTGCTTCCATTGATCCCGCGCCTGCTGGCTACCTCGCGCTAGGACACAAGAGGCATTTCGAAGATAGGGTATGGCTTGTACCCTTGCCCGCACCAAGATAACCTCAGGGCAAATTAGAAGGCAGGTATGCAGTCGTGACGATGGTCGGCCAGCTTCGCTAGCCTGCTTTATGTCGTCCGCAGGATGCGCAGCGAGTTAGTAGCCAAGTTTCTTCGCTCGCTCGCAAAGATGAGCATGGACCGGGAGGGTGTCGCACGACGCTCTTCCTGAAGGGAGCGGGGTAAGATGGACACAAACGCGTTGTTCCGCCTGGACAGCCGGGTCGCACTGGTGACGGGAGGATCTCGAGGCATCGGCAGGATGATTGCTGCTGGCTTCGTCGCACAAGGTGCCAAGGTCTATGTGTCCTCGCGCAAGGCAGAAGCCTGTAATGAGGCCGCCGCCGCGTTGGGGCCCAGTTGCATCGCGCTCCCGATGGACGTGTCCACGGTAGAGGGCTGCAAAGCCCTCGCGACCGAACTCGCTGCCCGCCAGCCGCATCTCGACATCCTCGTCAACAACGCCGGAGCCGCCTGGGGCGAGGCGTTCGACACCTTCCCCGAGCAAGGCTGGGACAAGGTGATGGCGCTCAATGTTAAGTCGCCCTTCTTCCTTACCCAGGCGCTCCACGGCCTGCTCAAGGCCGCGGGCAACCAGAACCGCCCCGCCAAGGTGATCAACATCACCTCCGTCGACGGCCAGCGGGTAAATCCTTGGGAGACCTACAGCTATCAGGCGTCCAAGGCAGCGCTGATCCACCTGACCCGGCGCATGGCGGCGCGATTGATCCGCGACCACATCGTCGTATCCTCGCTCGCTCCTGGCGCCTTTCCCAGCGACATGAACAAGGCCGCGCGGGATCATGGCGACGGCGTCGCCAAGCGTATCCCCGCCGGCCGCATCGGCAGCGATGAAGACATGGCCGGCGCCGCCATCTACCTCGCCAGCCGTGCCGGCGACTATGTCGTCGGCGAGACCCTCACCGTCGACGGCGGCTTGGTCAATGCCAGCTTGGGCGGCAGCATCGACGGCTGAAACGCAGGCTCAGCGGGCGATGCCACCCGCTGCCAGGACCGCGAGCGTTACCAGCTCGCTGGCGGTTGCGGTCATCGGGGCGATCTGGACCGGCTTTTCCATGCCGATCAGCATCGGGCCGATGGTCGAGTCGCCACCCAGCTCGCGCAGCAGCTTGGCCGAGATGTTGGCCGACTGAAGCCCTGGCATGATCAGCACGTTGGCCGGACCGGACAGCCGCGCGAATGGATAATTCGCCAGCTGCTTGGGATTGAGCGCGACGTCGGGCGACATCTCACCTTCATATTCGAACTCGACCGAGCGCTCGTCGAGCAGCTTGATCGCCCCGCGGACATGCTCGAGCCAGCGGCCTTCGGGATTGCCGAAGGTCGAATAGCTGAGGAACGCGACACGGGGCTCGTGGCCCATGCGGCGCGCAACTTGGGCTGCGCCCTCGGCGATCTGAGCCAGTTCCTCGGCGCTCGGGCGCTCGTTCACGGTCGTGTCGGCGATGAACACCGTGTGCGACTGGCCGACCAGCACGTGCATGCCAAAGGCGATGCGGCCCGGCGCATAGTCGATCACGCGGCGCACCTGGCGCATCGTCTCGGCATAAGTGCGGGTGACGCCGGTCAGCATCGCGTCGCCCTCGCCTAGCTGGAGCAGCAGCGCGCCGAAGATGTTGCGGTCGCGGTTGACCAGCCGCTCGATGTCGCGGCGCAGATACCCGCGACGCTGAAGCCGCTCGTACAGGAACTCGACCATGCGCGGCACCAGCGGCGAATTGACGCTGTTGTGCAACTCGAAGCCTTCGGGATCTGCACCCAACGCCTTCAGCCGGTCATGCACCGATTCGCGACCGACCAGCACGGGAATGCCGTATCCGCCTTCCTTGAAGGCGATGGCGGCGCGCAGCACGACTTCTTCCTCGCCCTCGGCAAAGATCACGCGCTTGGGGTGCGCGCGCGCACCCTCATAGGCAAGGCTGAGCACAGAAGTGGTTGGGTTGAGCCGCGCGCGCAGCGACTGACGATACGCAGCCATGTCGACGATCGGCTTGGTCGCGACCCCCGAGTCCATCGCCGCCTGGGCGACGGCGGCAGGCACGATCTCCATCAGCCTGGGATCGAACGGCGCGGGGATAATGTAGTCCGGGCCGAAGCTGTGCTGCGTGCCATAGGCGGCGGCGACTTCCTCGGGCACCTGCTGGCGGGCCAGTTCGGCAAGCGCGCGGGCGGCCGCAACCTTCATCGCGTCGTTGATCGTCGTAGCGCGTACGTCGAGCGCGCCGCGGAAAATGAACGGGAAACCAAGCACGTTGTTGACCTGGTTCGGATAGTCCGAACGGCCGGTGGCGATGATCGCATCCGGGCGCGCCTCTTTGGCGACCGGCGGGCTGATCTCGGGATCCGGGTTGGCCATCGCGAACACGATCGGGCGCGGCGCCATGGTCTTCAGCAGCTCGGGCGGCAGCGAGTTGGCCGAAGCCAACCCGACGAACACGTCGGCGCCGTCGATGGCCTCTGCAAAGGTGCGCTTGTCCGTGGCGACGGCATGCGCCGACTTCCACTGGTTCATGCTTTCCTGGCGGCCCTGATAGATCACGCCGTTCAAGTCGCACATCAGCAGGTTGTCGTGAGGCAGGCCCATCGCCTTGATCAGTTCGGCACACGCGATCGCGGCGGCGCCGGCACCCAGCATCACGATTTTGGTATGCTTGATGTCGCGCCCGGTCAGGTGGAGCGCGTTGATCAGACCGGCGGCGGCAATGATCGCGGTGCCGTGCTGGTCGTCATGGAAAACCGGGATGTTCATGCGCTCGCGCAGCGTCTGCTCGATGACGAAGCATTCGGGGGACTTGATGTCCTCCAGGTTGATGCCGCCGAAGCTCGGCTCCATCAGCTCGACTGCGTCGATGAAGCGGTTCACGTCCTCGGTCTTCAACTCGATATCGATCGAGTCGACGTCGGCGAAGCGCTTGAACAGCACCGCCTTGCCTTCCATCACCGGCTTCGAGGCCAGCGCACCGAGGTTGCCGAGGCCGAGGATGGCGGTGCCATTGGAGATCACCGCGACCAGATTGCCCTTGGCAGTATAGTCGTATGCGAGCGAGGGATCCTCGGCGATGGCGCGGACCGGCACCGCGACGCCGGGCGAATAGGCCAGCGCGAGATCACGCTGAGTCGCCATCGGCTTGGACGCGACGATCTCGATTTTGCCGGGCCTGCCTTCCGAATGGTAGCGAAGCGCCTCGCGCTCGGAAAACTGGACCTTCGATTCCTCAGACATTCAACTCTCCTGGTCTCCTTCCTTTAGGGTGACGATTCCGTAGCTGCAATCGGACGATCGCACTCAGGCGGAAACGAAATGTTGCTGCCCGAGTCGTCCCCAGGAAAGCGGCAGGCGGGTGTTGATCGTGGCCACGCATCGGCTACCGACAGTGCATGTCCTCCGCCGCACCCACGCCGATGATGGCGCAGTATCTCGCCCTCAAGGCTGAAGCCGAGGACTGCCTGCTCTTCTACCGTATGGGCGATTTCTTCGAGCTGTTCTTCGATGATGCCAAGATCGCAAGCGCGTGCCTCGACATCGCACTGACCGCGCGTGGCGAGCATGAGGGCGAGCGCATCCCGATGTGCGGGGTGCCGGTGCACGCGATGGAGGGCTATCTCGCCCGGCTGATCAAGGCGGGCCACCGCGTCGCTATCGCCGAGCAGACCGAAACGCCGGAACAGGCGAGGAAGCGAGCCGGATCGAAGGCGCTGGTCGCCCGAGCGATCGTTCGCGTCGTGACCGCCGGCACGCTGACCGAGGAAACGCTGCTCGACAGCCGCTCGGCCAATTGGTGCGCGGCGATCGGCGAGGCGGGCGGCAGCGTCGCGATTGCCTGCGCCGACATTTCCACCGGGCGTTTCGAGATCATCGAGACCGATGCCGAGCGCGTCTCCGCCGAGATCGCTCGGCTTTCGCCCGCCGAAACCGTCGCGTGCGACGCGTCGACGTTCGATGCGCTCGCGACCATGTTGCGCCCGCGTCAGGGGTTCGACAGCGTTGGCGCGGAGGAGCGGCTGAAGGCACTGTTCGGAGTCGCCACGCTGGACGGGTTCGGCAGCTTCTCGCGCGCGGCGCTGGCGGCTGCGGGCGGGCTCGTCGCTTATCTGGATCACACCGCCAAGGGATCCCTGCCCTTCCTGCGCCCGCCACGCGTCAGCCGGACCGAGGCGTTCATGGCGATCGACGCGGCGACGCGCGAAAGCCTGGAACTCTGTGTCAGCCAGGGCGGCGTCCGCAAGGGCAGCCTGCTCGACAGCGTCGACCGCACTGTCACCGGAGCTGGCGCACGCCTGCTGGGGCAGGACATCGCCACGCCACTGATGGACCGAGCGGCGATCGAGGCGCGGCTCGACCTGGTGCAGCGCTTCCACGACGATGCCGGAGTGCGTGACATGGTGCGCAGTGCGTTGCGGGCGCTTCCCGACATCGGCCGGGCGCTGGGACGGCTGGCGGCGGGCCGGGGGTCGCCGCGCGATCTGGGGCAATTGCGTGACGGACTGGACGGGGCGTGGCGGCTGGGGGAGCGGCTGGCGGGACTTGACGACGTGCCCGAACTGCTCGGGCGATTGATCCCGCAGTTGCGCGGCCACGGCGCGCTGATCGACCTGTTGTCGCGCGCGCTGGTGCCCGAGCCGCCGGTGGATGCGGCGCATGGCGGGTATATCGCGGAGGGGTATGACGCGGCGCTTGACGATCTGGTTGACGCCGGAGCGGGTGGGCGGCGGGCGATCGCGGCGCTGGAAGCGGAGTATCGCGGGCGCACCGGCATCACCGCACTGAAGATCCGCCACAACGGCGTCCTTGGCTATCATATTGAAGTTGCGGCACGATTTGCCGATGCGCTGATGGCGCCCGACAGCGGCTTCACCCATCGGCAGACGCTGGCGGGCGTCGTCCGCTTCAACGCACCGGAATTGCACGATGTCGCCGTCAAGGTGACGCAAGCGGGCGCGCATGCCCTGGCGGCGGAGGCCGCGCACCTCGAGGATCTGACCACAACCGCCCTCGACAGTCGCGAGGCAATCGCCGCCACCGCCGACGCGCTGGCCCGCCTTGACGTAGCGTCAGGCCTGGCGGAGCGCGCGGCGGAGAGCGATTGGGCGCGCCCGGCGCTGGTCGAGCATAGCTGCTTCGAAGTCGAGGGCGGACGCCACCCGGTGGTCGAGGATGCGGTCGCGCGCAGTGGCGGAAGATTCGTCGCGAACGACTGCAAATTGTCGGAAAATTCGCGGCTTTGGCTCGTCACCGGCCCCAATATGGGCGGTAAATCGACGTTCCTGCGTCAAAACGCGCTGCTCGCCGTCCTCGCGCAGGCCGGCAGCTACGTGCCCGCGGCCAGTGCCACGCTGGGGCTGGTCGACCGGCTGTTCAGCCGCGTCGGCGCATCGGACAATCTCGCGCGCGGCCGATCGACCTTCATGGTCGAGATGGTGGAGACCGCCGCGATCCTGGCGCAGGCGACGCCGCGCAGCTTCGTGATCCTGGACGAAGTCGGGCGCGGCACGTCGACTTATGACGGCCTGGCGATCGCCTGGGCGGTGGTGGAGGCGATCCACGAAGAGAATCGCTGCCGTTGCCTATTCGCGACGCATTATCACGAGCTCACGCGGCTGGCCGAGCGCTGCGACGCGCTCAGCCTCCACCACGTTCGCGCGCGCGAGTGGAAGGGGGACCTGGTCCTGCTCCACGAACTCGCCGACGGCCCGGCGGATCGCAGCTATGGCATCGCCGTCGCCCGGCTGGCGGGCATGCCGCCGAGCGCGATCAAGCGCGCCAAGGCAGTGCTCGACAAGCTGGAAGCGGGCCGCGAGAAGACCGGCGGCCTGGCGGCAGGCCTGGACGACCTGCCGCTGTTCGCCGCCATGGCCCAGCAGGAGGAGGCACAGGCGGACGCGCTGCGCACCGAGCTGGGGGCGCTCGACGTGGACGCCCTCACCCCCCGCGACGCGCTGGAGGCGCTCTACCGGCTGAAGGCGCTGGCCGCCGACTGAGCGGGTCAGGCCCGGAAGACGCCCTTGCGCACGCCATAGCTGTGGAACAGCGCCGGCCAGGCCGAGCCCGGCGCCTCTTTGGGCAACCGTGCGCCGAAGCCATGCCCGCCCTCGTCGAACAGGTGCATCTCCGCCTTGCGGCCCGCCTTCATCACCGCGTCGTAGAGCACCAGGCTGTTGGCGACCGGCACCAGCCTGTCGTCGCTGGCGTGCACCAGGAACAGCGGCGGCGTCTCCGCCGTCACGCGCTTTTCCACCGAGGCGTGAAGCAGTGCCTCTGCCGACGCGCTGGGCCCGAGCAGATTGTCGCGCGACCCGACATGGGTGATGCCGGCGTCGAGGCTCACCACCGGATATACCAGCCCCGCCAGATCCGGCCGCGCCGACATCCGGTCCGCCGCATCCACCGGCGCATACACCGCCTCGCCATGCCGCGTCGCCAGCGAGCCGGCCAAATGGCCGCCCGCGGAGAACCCCAGCACCGCCAGCCGTGCGGGATCGATGCCGAACCGCGCCGCGCCCGAACGGATGACCCGCATGCCGCGCTGCGCATCCTGGAGCGGGACCAGCGCGCGCTGGTCCCAGCCCTCGGCCGGAAGCCGGTAGACCAGGATGAAGGCGGTGATCCCGCGCGCGTTCAGCCACGCCGCCTGCTCGGTGCCTTCATTGTCATAGGCGAGGAATCCATAGCCGCCGCCGGGCACCAGCATCACCGCCGCGCCGTTGGGCCGCGCCGGGCGGCGCACCACCAGCACCGGATCGTCGATGCCCATCACCCAGCGATCGGGATGCGCCGGATCCTTCGAATTGTCGGTCACTTTGCGGACGATCCCCGTGCCGCGCGCTCCCGGCGGGCGCCCCGGCCAGAGCCGAACCACTTCGTCGCCCGGCGCCGTCTGGGCGAGCGCCCCCGGACCGGCCGCGGCGCCCAGCATCGCGGCGCCGGCGCCGAGCACGGCACGTCGTGTGGGTGTCATGCGGTTTCCTCTCCTTCGAATATCGGGCGATAGGCGTAGAGGCCCGGCGTCCCGCCGGTCATGACGAACAGCACCGCTTCGCCGGGGGCGTAGCGCCCCTCCCGCACTGCCGCCAGCAATCCCGCGAACGCCTTGCCGCTATAAACGGGGTCGAGCAGCAGTCCCTCGGTGCGCGCCATCAGCCGCACGGCATCCAGCATCGCTCCCGTCGGGATGCCGTAGCCGTCGCCCAGCTGCGATCCGTCAATCTCCAGCGTCTCGGACAGCGGAGCGGCGCTCAGGCCCGCCAGCGTCGCATCGGCAAGCGCTGCAGTCTCTGCCCTCGCCGGGTCGAGCGGTGCCAGCACGGTATAGGACTGCACCCGCCCCACTGCCTCGCCCGCCAAGGCCATCCCCGCGGCCAGACCGGCATGCGTCCCCGCGCTGCCATTGGCGACGACGATCCGCGCGAAGCGGAGCCCCAGCGACGCTTCCTGCTCCAGGATCTCGGCGGCGCAGGCCGCATAGCCGAGGCAGCCGACCGGCGAAGATCCGCCCGCGCCGACGACATAGGCCCGCCGACCCTTGGCCAGGAGCGCTGCCGCCCGCGCGTCGGCGAAAGCCATGGCATCGGCGTCGCCCGGCAGGCGGTACACCCGCGCGCCGAACAGCGGGTCGAGCAGCTGGTTGCCGCTGTGCAGATAGTCCGGGTCCTCGCGCGGCACCACGCGCCGCAGCACCAGCTCGCAGGCGAGCCCAGCCCGCGCCGACGCCGCCGCGCTCAGCCGGGCGTGATTGGATTGCAGCGCGCCGGTGGTGATGAAGGTGTCGCACCCCTGCGCCTTGGCATCGCCGAGCAGGAATTCGAGCTTGCGCAGCTTGTTGCCGCCGCCGCCCAGCCCCATCAGGTCATCGCGCTTGACGAATATCGGGACGCCGCCGGCTGCGGGCCCCAGCGCCGCCTCCAGCCGGGGCAGCCGCTGGATCGGCGTCACACCTTCCAGCAGCGATTCCGTCGCGAAACCAGCCAATGCCGAACGGATGCGTGCCGCGCCCATGCCGGTCTCCAAATCGATGATCCCAAAAATGAGAGAGGCCGCCGGGCCCCGTCAGGGTACCCGGCGACCTCCGACATGGTCAGCGGCCGGAGTGTTCCAGCCCGGGAGACCATGCGGGCCGCTTTGCCGGACATGCGGATGGCGATTGGCCATCCGCGGCCCAGCTCAGCGGCGCGTCTCCCGAACGAACTGAACCGACCTCACTGCTGAACCATGAGACATCGGATCACCTCCTTTCGCTAGTTAAAGAGCCTGTGCCTTTCGACACGCCGCGAGTGTGAATCAGTGCGAGTCGCAGAACAAGCCTTGTTTTGAATTTCTTTCTGCGCAAACCTGGAATTCTGGGCCGCGCGGATCGGCACGCCGCTCAGGAACGGCAATCCTCCGCGATACGCAGTATCTCCGCCCAGGCCGGCACCACGAGCGGCGGCTGGCCCGCCATTTCCACGATGAAGCGTCCGCGGCTATAGCCCATCGCGTCGATCAGCCCGTCGCGCGCGGCAAGGCTGGTGGTCAGCTCTCCGGCGGCCCCGGGGGCAAGCGCCACGGTTCGCGCGGTCGAGCTGGTCCGGATCGTCGCCGAAAGCGGCGCCGCCGCCTGCCCCCGACGTGCCAGGGTGATGCGTCCAGCGGCGGGATCGCACCGCAGGCTAAGCTCGGAAGCCGCGCCCGGGGCACCAAATGCCGCAACCGTGGTGCCGGCCTCCCGGCGGTAGCTCCAGCTTCCCGGCGACAAGGGCCAGTCCCGCCAGTCGGCCGACGGAGTCGCGCGGGGGGTAGGCGCCGGTGCAGGCATGGGGGTGGGCACGGGGGGCGCCGGGCGCGGCTCGGGCTCGCTGGGGGCGACGCACCCGGCCAACGCGAACAGCGCGGCGAGGGTCAGGCTTGATGCAATGGCGGAACGCATGTCCCGCTTATGGGGAAAGGGGGCGCTCGCCTCAACCGTTCAGGCGGCGCGGCGTGCCATGACTCGGCTCGCATGCGGGAAGAGCAGTTGCTCCTCGCGGGCGGTGCGCGCGGCGATCAGTGCCACGGCTGCCCGGGTCGCCTCGCCGAACGACGCCCATTCGCGGGTAATCCGATCCACCGGCCAGTCGAGAATATAGGTTGTGAAGCGATCCACCAGGACGCCATGTTCCTGTCGGCAGCGCAGCGCCAGCACCGTGGCGATGGCATCGCCGGACCCGAGCAACCGGTCATAGACCTGGCGGTCTTCGCGCTCGCAATGATCGGCTAGCGCGCGGACGATGCGCCAGCGCATGCCAGCGACGGTCGCGCTGTCGGGTGCCTCGGCCGCGACGATCCGCAACAGCTCGGCGGTGTGCGCTTCCAGTTCCCGATGTTCCGCACAAAGCTCTGCGATGAGCATGCCCACCTCCCTGTTCCTTCCCGTTACGGGAACCGGTGGCATTTTGGGATTAGGTAGATTCCGTAGCGCGATTGGGCACTTAGTCCTCCCAGGGAAACACCATAGGGCGTCCGGGCTTCATCGCGCCGGGACAGTGGTCGCGATCGCCTCCACCATTCCCGGCAACCAGCGGTTGCCCTGCCGCAGGGGGAAGGCGTTGGCATAGGCCCAGGCGCAGCTTTGCACGCCGATCGAGGCATAGGCCGACGAGACCGCGCCGTAATAAGCGACGCGTTCAGCCGGCGGAATTCCGCCGCGATCGGTTGCGCCATATTCGCCGACGAACGGCACGCGGCCGGTACGCGTCATGAAATCGCGTATTTTCCGCAGATTGGCGTCGATCTCGGCATAATCGGCAGGGCTGCCGAAGTGGCGGCCGGTCGGCGGGGTCGGCGTCACCCAGGTCGCACCCTGATGGGTGAAGGCGAACGGATCGTAGCTGTGGATCGTCGGCACCACATAGGGATCGTCGGGTAGCGGCAGAGTCGGGAGCGAGTCGACCCCGCTCCAATTCTCTCCGCCGACGATCACGGGGCGCGTGGGGTTGGTCTTGCGGACCTCGGCTAGGGCCGGGTTCAGCACCGACGGCAGATTGGCATGAGTCAGGGCGCCCATGGGCTCGTTCAGCAGCTCGAACCACAGCGCGCCGTCGGGCTCCTCGGCGAAGGCGGCGGCGATCTGCGCCCACAGCGCCGCGAACCGCGCCCGGTGCGCGGCGGGATCGGCATAGAGCGCGTCATAATGATGCAGGTTCAGGATGACGTTCAGCCCGGCGCCGCGCGCGCCGGCCACCACATGGCGGACGCGCGCCAGAAAGGCCGAGTCGATCGTGTAAGGCGAGCTTGCCTGGGCATGGGCGGACCAGCGCACCGGCAGGCGGATGGTCTGGAAGCCGGCCGCCTTGATCACCGCGAAATCGGTGTCCGCGATCGCCCGGCCCCAGGCGCCTTCGCGTGGGGCCTCGAGATGGTTGCCCATGTTGACGCACTTGCCGACCGGCAGGCTGATCCCGGTGGCCGGGCGCGCCGGGGCGGCGGGCACATAAGTACGCGCCGCGGGCACGCCTTGCGCGCTTGCCGCGGCTCCCGGCGTGAACGCGATCGCCAGTGCGGCTGCCAGCTTGCGCGTCATGCGTTCACCCCTCCGGCGCGGGAGGGACCGGCACCAGCTTCAGCAGGCGGGCCGCCTCGGGATATAGCGCACGCTCCTCGCTCTCCACGCGGCGGGCGACCTCGGCGAGCAGCGCGTGCGAGGCGTCGCAAAAGCCATCCCAGTCGCGTTCCATCCGGTCGGACGGCCAGTCCTGCTGATAGTGGAGGACCACGGCGCGCAACGTGCCGAACGACTCGCGAAAGCCCAGCGCCGCGGCCACGGCCTGGGCGTTGCCGCTGGCCAGTAGCGATCCGCAGACGTCGCGGTCCTCATGATCGAAATGGTCGAGCAATGCCCGCACCAGCCGCCAGCGCACCGCCGCCACCTCGGCAGGATCCTGCAGCGGCTGCATCAGCGCCACCTTCAATCCCACCACCAGCGGCTCTATCGCGCGATGCTCCGCGAACAGACTCGTGAACGCCTGCATCATCCTCTCCTTCGGCGAGCCTAGCGGCTGTTTCGAAGAGAGCAATGCCGGCGCGAGCGCCGGAACCGGCTTATCCGGCGCGGACCTGAACCACCGCGTCGATCTCGACCGCGGCACCCAACGGCAGCACCGGCACGCCGACCGCGCTGCGGGCATGGCGTCCGGCATCTCCGAACAGCGCCTGCATCAGCTCGGACGCGCCGTTCGCCACCTTGGGCTGATCGGTGAAGCTGCCGGCCGAGTTGACGAACACGCCGAGCTTCACGATGCGCTCGACTCGCGACAGGTCGCCGCCCAGCGCCTTCTTGATCTGCGCGACGATCATCAGCCCGCAGCGCCGTGCCGCTTCCTGGCCGAATGCGAGATCGCGGTCTTCGCCCAGACGGCCGGTCATCAGCTCGCCGTCCTTGAACGGCAGCTGCCCGGACAAGTGCAGCATGCCGCCCGCCTCTACTGCGGGAACATAGGCCGCGACCGGCGCGGCGGCTTCGGGAACGGAAAGGCCCAGTTGGGCCAGCTTGGCGTCGATTGCAGCGGTCATGCCTGCGCTGAACCATTCGCCGCGGCGGCGGTCAAGCCCTGCGCGAAGCGGGTTTCGATCCAGGCGAGCGCCTGCTGCCAATCGTCGATGCGGGCATGGGCGAAGCGCGCCGGGGCGATGTGCGGCGCCATGTCGGGCTCGGACACCATGTGCAGGCGGTGGACCTGCGGCACGGTCTTGGCGACCGATTCGTGATGCTGGGCGAGATCGTCGACGAACACAGTGACGGGGTCGCCATATTCGGCGACCAGCCGGGCGACCGCGGGACCCTTGGGGCCCTGGTTGGTTTCGACGCGGTGCTCGATGCCGTGTTCGGCCAATTGGGCGACGCGATGGGCGCGGCAATGGTCGCCCAAATTGGTGAGCACGACGATGTCGGCCTTGGCGGCGATGGCGGCCAGCGCCTCGCGGGCATGCGGCACCAGCGTCTGGCGGGCCATCTCGCCGGGAAAGAAGCCGTCGAGCAGCTGCCACATCGCCGGGGCCTCGACGATGCTGTCGTCGGCGCGGCGGCGCATCGCGTTCTCGAAGCCACCCTTGGCGAGCGACAGCTCGATGTCGTGCGCCTCGTCCAGCCAGGTGCCGAAATGGCGCACCATGTGCAGCAGGACTTCGTCGCAATCGGTGATCAGCAGCGGTTTCATGCAGTCTCCAGCGCCGCCCGCGCGGCGACGAGTTCGGCGGGGGTTGCGCCGATCGCGGCGGCGCAGGCGATCAGGTCGGGCTCGTAGGATTCCAGAAAGCCGATCGCGGCGGCGAGCAGCGCGGGATCGCCGATGCGGGCGCGCAGTTCCTCGGGCGTGAGGCCGGTCAGATCGAGCAGCCGATTCGCCCGCTGCGAGTCGCCGAGCGTCCACACCAAAGCCTGCAGCGCGAGCGCATCGGCATTTGTCTCAGCGGGCGCCATCGCCTAATAGGTCCTTGTAATCATTGCGGGTGCTGGCGTGGCAAAAAGGGTGCTCGTTGTCGAGGACAACGAACTCAATCTGAAGCTCTTCTGCGATCTGCTGCGGGCGCACGGCTTCGTGGTCGAGCCGGTCAAGGACGGGCGCGAGGCGGTGGCCAAGACGCGCGAGTTCTGCCCCGATCTGGTCGTGATGGACATACAGATGCCGCATGTCACCGGCCTGGAGCTGATTCGCGAGATGAAGCTGGATAGCCGGCTGCGGGCGATTCCGATCATGGCGGTGACCGCCTATGCCGGGCGCGATGACGAGGAGCGCATCCGCACGGCTGGCGCGAATGCCTATGTTTCCAAGCCGATCTCGCTGGCGCGCTTCATGGACGAAGTGCGCACCTTGGTGCCGGGCAGCGCCGAGCCGGAGGAAGTGGAAGAAGAAGACGATACGGGGGAATGAATCCCCCGCTTCGGCTTACTTGATCTTGGCTTCCTTGAACTCGACATGCTTGCGCACGACGGGATCATACTTGCGGAAGCTCAGCTTCTCGGTCTGGGTACGCGGATTCTTCTTGGTGACGTAGAAGAAACCCGTGTCCGCCGAGCTGACGAGCTTGATCTTGACAGTGGTCGGCTTGGCCATGACCCGAAACCCTTGATTGCTAAAATGGAAAAGCGGCGCGCGTCTGCGCACCGCTGACAGGTGCGGGCGGATGGGCCACCTCGCGGGAAAAGTCAAGGCGGACGCACCCCGCTGTCACGCCGGGCACATGCTTTTCCGCGTCAACAAGATGCTCTACGCTTCTCGCAGATGGAAGCGCTCGTCCCCGCCTTTCTGCTGGCACTGCTCAGCCAGCCAGGCGACCGCCCGCCGCTTCTCGCGGCGATCCTGGCCGACCGCACGAGTCGGCCACGCACCATCCTCCTCGCCGCCGCGCTTGCGCATGCCGCTGGCAACATCGTCGCGGCGCTGCTCGGAGCGACGCTCACGCCCAGCCTGACTCCCGAAGCCAAGTCGCTGCTGCTCGCCATCGCGCTGATTTTCGCCGGCGCGACCGGGTTCTGGACGTCGAAGCTGCCGAGCCGGCTAGAGCGCTGGCGCCTGGGCAGCTTCGGTACCGCGCTGCTTGGACTGTTCATTCTAGCGTTCGGCGAACGCACCCAGTTCTTCACGCTGGCGCTTTCGACCGGCGGCGAGCCCTGGTTCGCCGCGGCGGGGGCGACACTAGGCGCGACGATCGTCAGCGGCGCCGCGCTGATACTCGGCGAAACCGCATGGACCGCGCTGCCGCTCCGCTGGGTACGAATAGCCACGGCCGTTCTGTTCCTGGGCGCAGGGCTGGTGATCGGCGTGGGAGCCCTTCGGCTGATCTAAGGCCGGCAGCGTCGATCACGCTCATGGAAGAAAGCCATGGCCGGACACGGAGCCGATCCTATATCGATTTCGTTGAGCACACGAACCAATCTTGAGGGACCGACCATGACCGACACGAAAGCCGCGCTGCAGACGCCGACCGACCTGAACCGCAACGACACGCGCAGCGTCGCCGATGCGCTGAACAGCGCGCTGGCCGATTGCTATACGCTGTATCTGAAGACCAAGAATTTCCACTGGCACGTCTCGGGCCCGCACTTCCGCGACTATCACCTGATGCTCGACGATCAGGCTTCGCAGATCCTGGGCGTGACCGATGCCATCGCCGAGCGCGTCCGCAAAACCGGCAACACCACGCTGCGTTCGATCGGCGACATCGCGCGCCGCCAGACGATCAGCGACAATGATGCCGAGTTCGTGTCGGCCGCCGACATGCTCGCCGAACTGCGCGACGACAATCTGAAGCTGGTCGAGAGCTTCCGCACGGTGAAGCAGGCAGCCGAGGACGCCAACGACAACGCCACCAGCGGCATCGTCGACGAGTGGACCGACCAGGCCGAGGAGCGCGCCTGGTTCCTGTTCGAGGCCAGCCGCAAGGGCTGATCCCGGAACAACCGCGAGGGGCTGCGCGTCGGCGTCTCGCGGTCGCATAAAGGCGGCCGCGCCGACACGAACCCAAGTAGGTGCAATGCGCGCTTTCGCTGATCTGCTCGACCGCCTGATCTACACCCGGTCGCGGAACGCCAAGCTTCGCCTGATGGGCGATTATCTGCGGGCGACGCCCGATCCGGACCGCGGCTGGGCGATCGCCGCACTCACCGGCACGCTCGACATTCCCGCGGTGAAGCCGGCGCTGATCCGGGCATTGATCCAGGAGCGCGTCGACCCGGTGCTGTTCGGCCTCAGCCGCGATTTCGTCGGCGACACCGCCGAGACCGTGGCGCTGCTATGGCCGGAGCCGCCGGTCGCGACGCCGGCACCGCCGCTGCCGCTGTCCGAAGCGATCGATCGGCTAGCCAGCCTTACTCGCTCGGATGCCCCAGCGGCTCTAGCCGAGATGCTGGACCGGCTGGACTCGGACGAACGGTTCGCATTGCTGAAACTGGCCACCGGCGAATTGCGAGTCGGCGTCTCGGCCCGACTGGCGAAGACCGCGCTCGCGCAAGCCTTTGGCCTGGATGTCGATGCCGTGGAGGAAGTCTGGCACGGGATCGCGCCGCCCTTCCTCACCTTGTTTGCCTGGGCGGAAGGGCGCGGTGCGCAGCCGACGGCGCAGAACGTGCCGGTGTTCCGCCCCTTCATGCTCGCGCACCCACTCGAAGACGGCGAGGTCAGCCTGGAAGACTATGCCGCAGAGTGGAAATGGGACGGCATCCGCGTCCAGCTGGTCCATGTCGCTGGGCAGACGCGATTGTTCAGCCGCGCCGGCGACGACATCACGCACAGCTTTCCCGAAGTGGCTTCCGCCTACACGACCCCCGGCGTGCTCGACGGCGAATTGCTGGTGAAAGGCACGGCGCAAGGCACGACGATGGACGAAGGCGCCGGCGCCGCGAGCTTCAACGCGCTGCAACAGCGGCTTGGGCGCAAGACCGTTTCGGCCAAGTCGCTGGCCGAGTACCCGGCATTCGTCCGGCTCTACGACATCCTGTTCGACGGAGCGGAGGATGTGCGCGAGCTGCCATGGTCCGCGCGCCGCGTTCGGCTCGAGCGATTCTCCGCGCAGCTTGACCCCGACCGGTTCGACCTGTCGTCGTTAATCGAGGCGAGCGACTTTCCCGCGCTGGAAGAGATCCGCGCCGAGGCACGCAACGCGGCGATCGAAGGCGTCATGCTCAAGCGGCGCGACTCGACCTATGTCGCCGGGCGGCGCGCCGGGCTGTGGTACAAATGGAAGCGCGATCCCCTCACCGCCGATTGCGTGCTGATGTACGCGCAGCGGGGGAATGGCCGGCGCAGTTCCTTCTATTCCGACTTCACCTTTGGCTGCTGGACCCCCGACGGCGAGCTGTTGCCGGTCGGAAAGGCGTATTTCGGCTTCACCGACGAGGAGCTGAAATGGCTCGACCGCTATGTCCGCAACCATACCGTTGCGCGATTCGGCCCAGTGCGCGAGACCGAGAAGACGCTGGTGCTCGAAGTCGCGTTCGACTCGATCCACGCTTCCAAACGCCACAAGTCCGGACTGGCGATGCGCTTTCCCCGCGTCAGCCGCATCCGCACCGACAAGCCCGCGCAGGAGGCGGACACCATCGAGGGGCTGAACAAACTGGTGACCTGACCGCCGCCACCCGCGGGCGCGCGCCGCCAGATCAGATCAAGGCGACTCCAGCCGCGGCGAACCGCTCCTCCGCCTCGCTGACCGTCGTTCCGCCGCCGGCGAGCGGCATTCCGATTGCCCGTGTGTGGTCTTTCAGCACGACGGCCTCAAAGCCTTCCCGGACGGCGTCGAGCGCGGACCAGGCGACGCAAAAGTCATAGGCGAGACCGACGAACACGCACCGGGTCACGCGCTTGTCGCGCAGAAAGCCTGCCAGCCCGGTTCGCGTCGTCTTGTCGTTTTCGAAGAAGGCAGAATAGGAATCGACGTCCGGATTATAGCCTTTGCGGACGATCAGGGCGGCTCGCCGGATCGTTTCCCCGATGTCGGCGTGGAAAGCTGCGCCCGGGGATCCCTGAATACAATGGTCGGGCCAGAGCACTTGCTCGCCATAGGGGAGTCGTATCGTATCGAAGGGCCGCGAACTCGGGTGGCTGCTGGCGAAGGAGGAATGGCCCGCCGGATGCCAGTCCTGGGTGACGACAATAGTCGGGAAGTTCGCGGCAAGCGCGTTGATGCCGGGCATGATCGCGTCACCCCCGCCGACGGCCAGCGTTCCTCCCGGGCAGAAGTCGTTCTGCGGATCGATGACGATCAGGGCGTCACCAGAACGAATCGAAAATGCGCCGTCCTTCACTGAATGCCTCCTGCTCGATCCGGAAACGACAGAGCGGCGTACCGGTTGCCGGCCGCTTGGCACGGCGCTCGCTGCGGCACGACACTCGCGAACCGCCGCGCGACTTCACGCACTCGCGATGCCGTTCCTCCCTTGGGCTCAACGAAAAAGGGCCCGGCGTTGCCGCCAGGCCCTCGATCTTGTCGTTCTAGCTCGGCCTAGCTGCCGGGCTGCAGGTTCACAGCCGCATGCTTGCCGCGGCGATCGACTTCGAGTTCGAACTCGAGACGGTCGCCCTCGTTCAGCGTCGGCATGCCTGCACGCTCGACTGCCGAGATGTGCACGAACGCGTCCGGCTGGCCATCGTCGCGCTGAATGAAGCCGAAGCCCTTCATCGCGTTGAAGAACTTGACGGTGCCGCTCGCGCGCTCACCGGTCAGCTGACGCTGCGGGCCACCACGGCTCGCGCCGCCGGCTGCGTCGCCGCGCGGTGCCGCGCCGCCGCCGCCATTGTCGTCGACGGGCATAGGCTCGCCGTCGATCTTGAGCTCGGTTGCCGAAATGCGGCCGCCGCGATCGACCAGCGTGAAGCCCAGGGGCTGACCCTCGGCAAGACCGGTCAGGCCAGCCTGCTCGACTGCCGAGATGTGCACGAACACATCCTCAGCACCGTCGTCACGAACGACGAAGCCGAAGCCCTTCTGGGCGTTGAAGAACTTGACCACGCCGGTCGCTTCGCCAACGACCTGGGGGGGCATGCCGCCACCGCCGCCGCCACCACGGCCGCCGCCGAAGCCGCCACCACCGCCGCCGCGATTGCCGCCGCCGAAGCCGCCGCCACCACCGCCGCCGCGATAACCGCCGCCGCCGCCGCCGCCGCTGAAGCCGCCGCCACCGCCGCCGAAGCCGCCACGGTCACCGCCGCCAAAGCCGCCGCCACCGCCGCCGAAGCCGCCGCGATCACCGCCGCCAAAGCTGCTGCCGCCGCCGAAGCTGCTGTCGTCGCTGCCGAAACCGTCGCGCTTGTCCCTGCCGCGTCCGCCGCGATCCCCACGGCGCCCTCTATCGAAACTCATGCCCTGCTCGTCTTCCCGGTTCGCCCATATCAAAATCAAAACCGAGCGTCGGACGAATAACGCAGGTCTTCGCGGCCTGACAAAGTACCGCCAAGGGTCGTCATAGCTCAAGTCCAGCCATGGTGCGAACAAAATTCGACTTGATTGCGGCAATTGCGCCATTGCCGAGGCAAACAGGCTAGTGAATGGCCTGGTTTACGGCGTTCCGGGCTTGCGATCACGGCCGCTGCCGGGCCGATCCGGCGCCCGCTTGGGCGAAACTGCCGGCACCGATTCGCGGGATCATGCCGTGACGGCCCGATGGAATATCCATGGCCGCGATTCGCCGCCATTGAGGTACGGCGCCAACCCGCCTATGCGCGCGGCATGGCTGTGCATTTCCATGAAGAAGACCTGCCCGAAGGCGTGTTCGCGCCGGGCGCCTCGATCGCCGTCGACACCGAGACCATGGGCCTGGTGACCATGCGCGACCGGCTGTGCGTCGTGCAGCTGTCGGACGGATCGGGCGACGAGCATCTGGTGCGGTTCGGGCCGCGCTCGAGCTACGACGCCCCCAACCTGCGCGAGGTGCTTGCGGACCCCGACCGGCTGAAGCTCTATCATTTCGCGCGCTTCGATCTGGCGGCGATCCGCTTCTATCTGGGCGTCACCGCAGGGCCGGTCTATTGCACCAAGACCGCGTCGCGGCTGGTGCGGACCTATACCGACCGCCACGGATTGAAGGAGTTGGTGCGGGAGCTGCTGGGTCAGGAAGTGTCCAAGCAGCAGCAGTCGTCCGACTGGGGCGGTCCCGTACTCTCCGAAGCGCAAAAGGATTATGCCGCGTCCGACGTTCGCTTTCTTCATGCGATGAAGGCGGAACTCGACACCCGTCTCGAGCGTGAAGGACGCATGCCGCTCGCCCAAGCCTGTTTCGACTTCCTGCCCTGGCGTGCCGAGCTCGACCTGGCGGGCTGGCCGGAGGTAGATATCTTCGCGCATGTCTGAGGGTGCCGCTCGTCTTCCATCGCGCAAGCGCGGCTGGGCGCATCCCGGCAGCCGCCATGATCGCATGGTTCGGCTGTTGCTGATCGCGTTGCCGATCGGCATCGGCGTGCTGAGCGCGTTCCTGGTGGTGGCGCCGCTGATGATGGGCGGCGAGATGAGCTTCCTGCTCGACAAGAACCGAGTCGATGTCGCCAAGGAACGGCTTCGCATCGAACGCGCGGAATATCGCGGCGACGATGCCAAGGGACAGGCTTTCCATCTTCATGCCGGGTCGGCGATCCAGCAAAGCTCGTCCGAGCCGGTGGTGCAGCTGAACGACTTGCAGGCCGAGATCCGCCTGCCCGAAGGCCCGGCATCGCTTGTCGCCCCGAGCGGGCGGTACGACCTGAACACCGAGCAGGTGGCAGTCGACGGGCCGATTCGCTTCCAGACGTCGGACGGCTATGTCCTGAACACCCAGAATGCCACGGTGGACCTCAAGAGCCGCACCTTGCAAAGCGGCGGCGCGGTGCGCGGCAACACGCCGATGGGCGTGTTCAGCGGAAACAAGCTGAGCGCGGACCTGGAACGCCGTACCGTGTCGCTGGATGGCAATGCGCGCTTGCGGATATTCCCCAACCGCGCAAATAGGCGCTGATGACCCGCGCTCTCGCCTTGCTTTCGATCGGAGCCCCGCTGGCGCTTGCCGCGTCCAGCGTCGCCGTTGCGCAGTCGCGCCACAATTCCGCGGCACCGATCGACTTCGGGGCGAACCACATCGAACTGCAGGACCGCGCCAACCGGGTGCTGCTGACCGGCGCGGTGCGCATCACCCAGGCGGAGATGGCGCTGACCGCCGCGCGCGTGACGGTGAGCTATACCGGGCAGATCACCAACGGCTCCCCGTCGGTGTCGCGCCTGGATGCCGCGGGCGGCGTCACCGTGACGCGCCCGCAGCAGAGCGCCACCTCGCAATATGCGATCTACGATCTCAACCGCCGCGTCATCACGATGATCGGCAACGTGACGCTGCGGCAGAACGGCAACAACGTCACCGGTGGACGGCTCTCGATTGACCTGGACACCGGCCGCGCGACCATCGACGGATCGGGCGTGGGCGGCGCCGCGACACCGGGCCAGCCGGGCGTCCAGAGCAGCGGCGGCCGCGTCACCGGCCGGTTCTCGGTGCCGCAGCGGTCCACTCCCGCGCCGCAGCGATGATCGAGGTTTAACCACGGCCTGACGCACTGCCCCCTTTCCTTCCGGGCGATTGTTCTTCAGGCTCCCGGCCGGCGCATCGAACGACGACGGCGTTGAGGAAAGCGACCAAGGACCTTTCATGAACGAAGTCGCCAAGATCGAGCCTTCCGTAGCGGATCCGGCGTCGGTTCCCGGACAGGGCCTGGCGGTCATCTCGATCGCGAAGTCCTATGACAAGCGGGTGGTGCTGACCGACGTGTCGGTATCGGTCGGCCGCGGCGAAGTGATCGGGCTGCTGGGGCCGAACGGTGCCGGCAAGACGACCTGCTTCTACTCGGTGATGGGGCTGGTGAAGCCCGATTCGGGCCGCATCATGCTGGATGGCGAGGATATCACCCGGCTGCCGATGTACCGGCGCGCGGTGCTGGGGCTGGGCTATCTGCCCCAGGAGACATCGATCTTCCGCGGCCTCAACGTCGAGCAGAACATCATGGCGGTGCTCGAGCTGAGCGGGCGAAGCAAGGACGAGCGGCAGGCCCGGCTTGACCAGCTGCTCGACGAGTTCGGGCTGACTCGGCTGCGCACCTCGCCCTCGATGGCGCTGTCGGGCGGTGAGCGGCGCCGCGCAGAGATCGCCCGCGCGCTGGCCGCCGATCCGACGATCATGCTGCTCGACGAGCCGTTCGCGGGCATCGATCCGATCTCGATCTCCGACATTCGCGACTTGATCTGCGAGCTCAAGAACCGTGGCATCGGCGTGCTGATCACCGACCACAATGTCCGCGAGACGCTGGACATCGTCGATCGCGGCTACATCATCTATGACGGCCGGGTGCTGTTCGCCGGCTCCCCCGACGATCTCGTCAAGGACGAGAATGTCCGCCGCCTGTACCTCGGCGAGAGCTTCGAGCTCTAGAACATCATGAGCCTCGCGCCTCGCCTCGACCTGCGGCAGTCGCAATCGCTGGTGATGACGCCGCAGCTCCAGCAGGCGATCAAGCTGCTGACGCTGTCCAATCTGGAAGTCGAAGCCTTCATCGCCGAGGAGCTGGAGAAGAACCCGCTGCTCGATGCGCAGGCGGGGGGCGAGGAAGCGCCGGACGCGGCGCCGTCCGAAGACACCGGCGAGTGGGATTTGCCGCGCGACGGGCCTGCAGACGCCAGCGAACTGCTGAACGGCGGCGGCGAAGCGCTGGGCGAGGCGGCGCTCGACGTCGACCTTGGCGCCGAAACCTTCCACCACGACTCGGCGGCGGACAGCATGGGTGGCCTGGACGGCGGCCTGGGCCTGAACGGCAGCGCCGGCGGCGTATCGGAAGATGGCCCCGACTTCGACAACATGGCCGCCGGAGCGATGAGCCTGGCCGATCACCTGCTGGCGCAGGCCGGAACGAGCGTGGCGGGACCGGACCTGTTCATCGCCACGCAGATCATCGACCAGATCGACGAGTGCGGATATCTCCAGGGCTCGCTGCTCGAGCTCGCCACGCGGCTGGAAATCCCGCTCGCCCGCGCCGAACAGGTCCTGTCGGTCATCCACACCTTCGATCCCACCGGGGTCGGCGCGCGCAGCCTTTCCGAATGTCTTGCGCTCCAGGCGAAGGAGGCCGACCGCTACGATCCGTGCATGGCGCGGCTGATCGACAATCTCGAGCTGGTCGCCCGCGGCGAGATGGCCCGCCTCAAGCGGATCTGCGACGTGGACGACGAAGACCTGGGCGACATGATCCGCGAGTTGCGCAGCTATGATCCCAAGCCCGGGTGCCGCTATGGCGGCGAGCCCAGCACGTCGGTGACGCCCGATGTGTTCGTCGCGCGCCGTGGAAGCGGCTGGGTGGTGGAGCTGAACAACGCGACCCTGCCCCGGCTGCTGGTCAACCGCAGCTACCATGCCGAAGTCTCGGCCGGGGCACAGGACAAAGCGGGCAAGGCCTGGCTGACCGACTGCCTGGCCAGTGCCAACTGGCTTATCAAGGCGCTCGACCAGCGCCAGCGCACGATCGTGAAGGTCGCGACTGAGATCGTGAAGCAGCAGGAAGGGTTCTTCCTGCGCGGCGTCGCGCATCTTCGCCCGCTGACACTGCGGCAGGTGGCCGAGGCGATTGAGATGCATGAATCGACCGTCAGCCGCGTTACGTCGAACAAATATCTGAGCTGCGCGCGCGGACTGTTCGAGCTGAAATACTTCTTCACCAGCGGCATCGCCGCGGCAGACGGCGGAGATGCGGTGTCCGCCGAGGCCGTGAAGAGCGCGATCCGGGCATTGATCACCGCGGAGGACCCGAAAAAGATCCTTTCCGATGACACGCTGGTCGAGTTGCTGAACGGCAAGGGCTTCGACATCGCCCGGCGCACGGTGGCCAAGTACCGGGAATCGCTGGGGATCGGCAGCTCGGTGCAACGGCGCCGGCAAAAGGCGCTCGCTGGAGCTTCGTGATTACCCAATTTGATCTATAATAGGAATGTGAGCGCAAACTTCTCCTTCCATGTAGAGCCCGAGCGTGACCTGGTCCGCATCACCATGGGCGGTCTGTTTGGCCCCGACGACATTGCGGGGTTTCTCCAGGCCCGCCATGACGCACATGCCAAGCTGACCTGCCCCCGGAATGCGCATCTGACCCTGACCGATCTTCGCGAGATGAAGATCCAGCCGCAGGAGATGGTCACTGCCTTTCAGGGCGTGCTCGGCGCACCCGAATACCGGTCGCGGCGGCTGGCCTTCGTGATCGGCCGCACGCTGGCGCGCAGTCAGCTGTTGCGGGCGCTCTCGGGACGCGGCGCCTATTGCTTCGACACGTTCCTAGAAGCCGAGACCTGGCTGTTCAGCCCTGGGGACGAAGCGCCGGAGCACGTCGCGAGCTGATCGCCGCGCGGAAGTTTAGAAAAGTTCAGGCCCAGCGCGATGCGCACCCCATGGCGGTCGGCGAAGAGCTGCAGCCATGCTGGGGACCGCGCGAGCCAAGCAGGCCAAATCCTACCTTGCAACAGCCCAGGGAGCGGTGGCCTCAGTCGTCCTCGTCCTCGAAGCCGACCAGATCCAGCGCGCGCGCCTTGATCTGACGCATGCGGCACCAATGGACCAGCGCATCCTCGCGGCCATGGGTGACCCAGACTTCCTTGGGTTCGATTTCCTGGATGGTGTGGGTCAGCTCGTCCCAATCGGCGTGATCGGACAGGATCAGCGGCAGTTCGATATTCCGCTGCACCGCACGCTGGCGGACGCGCATCCAGCCCGATGCCATCGCCGTGATCGGGTCGGGCAGCCGACGCGACCAGCGATCGTTGAGCGCGCCCGGGGGCGACAGGATGATGCGGCCCTGAAGCTCGGCCTTGGTCGCGCTGGTCGCGGGGCGCAGCTCGCCCAGGTCCACGCCATGTTCGACATACAGGTCGCACAGCCGCTGAAGCGCGCCGTGGATGTAGATCGGGTCGTCGAACCCCATCACCCGCAGCTCGCGGATCACGCGTTGCGCCTTGCCCAGCGCATAGGCGCCGACCAGGATGCAGCGGGTCGGCTCGGCCCGTAGCGCCGTCAGCAGCTTGTCGAGTTCGTCATGCGTCTCAGGGTGGCGGAACACCGGCAGGCCGAAGGTCGCCTCGGTGATGAAGATGTCGCACGGCACGGGCTGGAACGGCTCGCAGGTGGGATCCTCGCGGCGCTTGTAGTCGCCCGATACCACCACGCGTTCGCCGGCATGTTCGAGCACGATCTGCGAGGAGCCGAGCACATGCCCCGCCGGCACGAAGCTGATGTCGACTTCTCCCATCCGGACCACTTCGCCATAGTCGCAGGGCCGGCCGTTCTGCCCGCCATAGCGGCAGTCCATGATCGCCAGCGTGCCGGGCGTCGCCCAGACTTCGCCGTGTCCGCCGCGCGCGTGATCCGCATGACCATGCGTCACCAGCGCGCGCGCGACCGGCTGCGAGGGGTCGATCCACGCATCCGCCACGGGAATGTAGATGCCGCTCGGATGCGGTTCGATCCAGCTGCCCAATGCCATTGGGACTATATGGTCCTGGCGCCCTGCGGTTCCAATTGGATCGAAACCACGCCTGGCTTCGTTGAGGAGCGGAACTGACGCCGGAGAGGTACAACCATGGATCTGTCGAACATCCAAGGCGTGATGGTGATCGTGGGTCCCATCCTGCTGGCCATCGCCATCGTCTGGGCGATGCTGCACAACCGCGGATCGCGCAAGGACATCGCCCATACCGAGGCGGCGACCCGCGAGATGTACGACCAGCAGGATCGCGAGGACAAAGCGCGGCAGAATGGCGGCGTCGCCTGACGCCGAATTCTAGGCCCTTGCGTCGCTCGCGGGATCGCGCCACCGCTTTCGCGTGAACGATCCCATCGTCGCACTTCCCGAACCCCTGAAGGGCTGGTTTGCCGCGCGTGGCTGGACGCCGCGTCGGCACCAGCTGGAAATGGCCGCCGCCGCGCGGGCCGACCGCCATGCGCTGCTGGTGGCGCCGACTGGCGCGGGCAAGACGCTGGCTGGGTTCCTGCCCACACTGATCGATCTGGTCGAGCAGCCGCGCGAGGGGCTGCACACGCTATATATCTCGCCGCTTAAGGCGCTGGCGGTCGACGTGCAGCGCAACCTGCTGACACCGATCGACGAGATGGGCCTGCCGATCCGTGTGGAGACCCGCAGCGGCGATACCCCGCACGACCGCAAGGTGCGCCAGCGTGCGCGGCCGCCGCAGATCCTGCTCACCACGCCGGAGTCGCTCAGCCTGTTGCTGTCCTATGAGGACAGCCTGACCATGTTCAGCGACCTGAAGACCGTGGTGATCGACGAGGTCCACGCCTTCGCCACCGGCAAGCGCGGCGACCTGTTGTCGCTGGCGCTGGCGCGGTTGCAGCGGCTGGCGCCCGGGCTGCGGCGCGTGGCGCTGTCGGCGACGGTGCGTGATCCCGACGGCTATCGTGCGTGGCTGGCGCCGCATGGCGACATCGACACCGTCACGCTGGTGCAGGGCGACAAGGGTGCCGACCCGAACATCGCCATCCTGCTTCCCGAAGGGCGCGTACCCTGGGCGGGGCATTCGGGCATCTATGCGATCCCGCAAGTGATGGCCGAGATCGAGACGCACAAGACGACCATCGTCTTTTGCAACACGCGCGGCTTGGCCGAACTCGTCTTCCAGCAATTGTGGAAGCACAACGAGCTGAAGCTGCCGATCGGCGTGCACCATGGCAGCCTGAGCCTCGAGGCGCGGCGCAAGGCCGAAGAGGCCATGGCCGAGGGGAGGCTGCGCGCGCTGGTGGCGACGGCGAGCCTGGATCTGGGCGTGGACTGGGGCGATGTCGATTGCGTGATCCAGATGGGGGCCCCCAAGGGATCGTCGCGGTTGCTGCAGCGGATCGGGCGCGCCAACCACCGGCTGGACGAGCCGTCCGAAGCGGTGCTGATCCCGGGCAACCGCTTCGAGTATCTGGAGGCGCGCGCGGCGCTGGACGCGGTCGAGGAAGGCGATCTAGACGTCGACATCTTTCGCGCCGGGGCGCTCGACGTGCTGGCGCAGCATGTGATGGGATGCGCCTGCGCGGCGCCATTCTCCGCCCCGCAGATGCTGGACGAGGTACGCGCCGCCCTGCCCTATTCGGCGCTGGACGGCGACGTGTTCGACCGCGTGCTGCGCTTCATCGCCGATGGCGGCTATTCGCTGAAGGCCTATGACCGGTTCAAGCGGCTGACCCTGGGCCAGGACGGCATGTGGCGGGTCACAAAGCCCGGTTTTGTTGCGCAGCATCGGCTGAACGCCGGGATCATCGTCGAGGCGCCAATGCTGGAAGTGCGCTTCAAGAACGGGCGGCGGCTGGGCAAAGTCGAGGAGGCGTTCGGCACCCAATTGGCGCCGGGCGACACCTTTTTCTTTGCCGGACTCGCGCTGGAGGTCGAGCGGGTCGAGCTTACCGACCTGATCGTGCGGGCGACGTCGAAGCAGGCGCGGTTCGTGTCCTATATGGGTGCGCGGCTGGCGATCACCTCGACGCTGGCCGACCGGGTGCGCGCGTTCCTGCACGACCAGAGCCAGTGGGCGCGCTTTCCGGCCGACGTGCGCGAGTGGCTGGAGGTGCAGCTGCGCCGCTCGGTGCTGCCCGCGCCGGGACAGCTGCTGGTCGAGACCTTTCCGCACGAGGGGCGGCACCACATGGTCGCCTATAGCTTCGAAGGGTGGAACGCGCACCAGTCGCTGGGCATGCTGCTCACCCGGCGGATGGAGGCGATGGGGCTGAGGCCGCTGGGGTTCGTCGCCAACGACTATGCGCTGGCGGTCTATGGGCTGGAGAAGATCACCGACCCGGCGGCGCTGTTCTCGCCCGACATCCTCGAGCATGAGTTCGTCGACTGGGTGCAGCAATCGGCGCTGCTCAAGCGCGCTTTTCGCGAAGTAGCGATCATCGGCGGACTGGTCGAACGCCAGATTCCGGGCAAGAAGAAGACCGGGCGGCAGGTCACCTTTTCCACCGACCTGATCTATGACGTGCTGCGCAAATACGAGCCCGACCATCTGTTGCTGCGCGCGGCGTGGGACGATGCGCGGGCGCGGATGACCGATGTCGGCCGGCTCGCGCGGTTGCTGGACGGCGCGGCCGAACAGATGCTGCACGTCGATCTGGATCGGGTGAGCCCGATGGCAGTGCCGGTGCTGATCATGATCGGGCGCGAAAAGGTGGTGCAGGGGTCGGGCGAGGAAGCGCTGTGGGCCGAGGCGGAGGCGGCGATCGCCGCGGAGGCGATGCGCGTCGACTGAGGCTTCGCAGCCGCATTGTTGCGCAGCATGGACAGGCGTACGCTCGGGCCATGGCGCGAGTCCTTCGTCCCCTCTTGCTGGTTTTCGTGGCGGCCGCGAGCACTGCCTGGGGCCAGGACGTGCCGGTCGCGGAACCGTCGCCCGAGGCCGTCCTGCTGGCGCTGGAGACGGCCGATGCGCGGCTGACGGTGCCGGTGGCGGTGGGGGAGCGCGGCCCGTACAACTTCATCATCGATACCGGCGCCGAACGATCGGTGGTGTCGCGCGAGCTGGCGCGGATATTGCGGCTGGAGCCCGGCAAGCCGGTATCGCTCACGTCAATGACCGGCACCGAACGGGTGGACACGGTGATCGTGCCCGACCTGACGATCCGGACGATCGGCAGGCCGCACCGCGTGATCGCCCCTGCGCTGTTCGCCCGGCATCTGGGCGCGGCCGGGCTGTTGGGAATCGACACGCTGCGCGACCATCAGGTCTCGATCGATTTCGAGCGCAACGTGATGGCGGTGCAGCCGAGCAGCAAGCGCGCCAAACGCCAGCGGCGTGGTCCGGACGAGATCGTGGTGACTGCCAAGAGCCTGTTCGGGCAGTTGATCGTCACCGACGCCTTTTACGGCTCGACACGGATCCGCGTGGTGCTGGACACCGGATCGGCCGTTACGATCGGCAATGAAGCGCTCCGCCGCCGCATCGGCCGGCGCGCAGCCGCCGCGCAGCCGATCTCGCTGACCAGCGTCACCGGCGACACCACCTACGCGGCCTATACCATGATCCCCAACATCAGCGTCGGGCGGGTCCAGTTCGGATCGCTGCCGGTCGCGTTCGCCGACGTCGCGCCCTTCCACCGGTTCGGGCTGGCCGAGCATCCTGCGCTGCTGCTCGGGATGGATGCGCTGCGCAGCTTTCGCCGCGTCGATATCGACTTCGCCAATCGGCAGGTGCGGTTCGTGATGCCAAAGGACACCGCGCGACCGGGCGCGCGGTGGAGCTGGGCCGGGCAGCAGGATTGGCGACCGCGTTGACATGAGGGGCAATGCTTGATTGGCTGGGGCATGACTGTCTTGTCCCGCGCTTCGCTCTCCCGACTGCCCGCCACCATCGTCCGCCCTGGGCATGAGGCGGGAGGGATTTCCACGGGCATCGTGCATTTCGGGCCGGGCGCCTTTCACCGCGCGCACCAGGCGCACTATGTCGACCGCGTGCTCGATCAGGACCCGCGATGGGGCATTGCTGCGGTTTCGCTGCGCAGCGGAAGCACTACCGACGCGCTCAAGCGGCAGGACGGTCTGTACACGCTGGCGGTGATAGATCGGGAACCGAGCATGCGGGTGGTGGCGGCACATTCGGAGGCGATCGGCCCGGGCGAGGGCGCTCGGCTGCGGGCGCTGCTGGCGAACCCGGCGGTGCGGATCGCGACCAGCACCGTGACCGAGAAGGGGTATTGCCTGGGCAGCGACGGCACGCTGGACTTTGCGCATCCCGACATCGTCCACGATCTGAACGCGCCTGCCGAGCCGGCGAGCGTGATCGGCTGGATCGTGGCGGGGCTCCGCGACCGGCGCGCGGCCGGGGTCGCGCCGTTCGCGATGCTTTGCTGCGACAACATGACCGGCAACGGCGGCAAGCTGCGCGCCGCGTGCGCCGCCCTGGCGCGCGAGCAGGACCCGGAGCTGGCCGAATGGATCGAGGCGGAGGTGGCGTTTCCCGACTCGATGGTCGATTCGATCACTCCGGCGAGCGACGCGGCGTTCCTCGGCAAGGTGCAGGCGGCGCTGGGGGTGGACGACGCGGCTGCTGTGCAGCGGGAAAGCTTCACCCAATGGGTGCTGCAGCGCTTCGACTTGACCGATGGCCCGGACCTGGCGGCGGCGGGGGTAACGCTGACTGGCGACGTACGCGGCTATGAGCAGGCCAAGCTGCGCATCCTGAATGGCGCGCATTCCAGCCTTGCCTATATCGGGTTGGCGCTGGGGCACGAGACGGTGTTCGAAGCGGTGTCCGATCCGGCGCTGGGCGCGTTCGTCGGGCGCCTGATGCACCAGGACATCGCGGCATCGCTGAAGCCGGTCGAGGGGCTCGACGTCGCGGGCTATGCCGATGCGGTGCTGGCGCGGTTCCGCAATCCCGAGATCCGCCACTTGCTGTCGCAGATCGCCTGGGATGGATCACAGAAACTGCCCTATCGACTGCTCGACACCGTTGCGGAGGCGCTGGCGGCGGGTCGGAGCGTCGAGCGGCTGGCGGTGCCGGTGGCGGCGTGGATGGCATTCGTGCGGCGCAAGGCGCTGGCCGGGGAGACGATCACCGATCCGCTCGCAGGGGCGCTGGCAGGGGCAGCTGGAGGCGAGACGCCGGTGGCGGCGCTGCTGGGGATGCGGCAGGTGTTTTCGGCGCGCGTGGCGGAGGATGCGCGGTTCCGGGAGGCGGTGGCTGGAGCGTTTGCGGGATTCGAGCGGGGTGCGGTCGCCGGGCTGCTCGCGCGCTGATTTCTATTCCTCCCCCGCTCCGCGAGGGAGGAATTCAGGACAAAGGTATCGGTTCGCCGTCTTGCAGCACGTGGGTGCAGAGCTGGGCTTGCGGAGTGTCGCCCGCTTCCAGCGCGGCAACGGTGACCCAGCCTCGCTGGCGAAGCGCCGCCCCGACCGCGACAGGCGTGCCGTGCGGCAGGAACAGGCGGGTGCGCTCGGCGGTGCCGAGGCCGGCGTCGAGCACCGGATCGGCGTAGAGCGAGAAGCCGACGGCGGGTTCCTCGCGGCCCTTGCCATGGACGACGGTGTACGTGCCGCCGCGGCCGATCTCGCTGCGCAACCCCTGCGCGAACAGCGAGAAGCCGAGCCAGCTCTGATATTCGAAGCCGTGGCGTTCGGTGGGATCGAGCGTGAGCGCGACCTTGCCGTCCAGGCTGGCGGCGATCTGCGACAGCCCTTCAAGGCGGCTGGCGAGCGCGTTGCCGGCGTCGATGCTGCGAAGTTTGGCCATCGCGCCGTCGAACGGACCGGCTGCCTCGATCAGCGGCAGATAGCGGCGGTCGATCGCGGCGACGCCAGCGGCGTCCTTGGCATCGAGCCGGTCGCGCAGGACTTCGAGCGTGGCGGGGTCGAGGTGCCCGGCGGCGAGGGTGTCGACCAGGTCCGGGAGGGTGAAGTCGAGGGCAAGGCCGTTGAGGCCGGCGGCGTGCAGCGATTCGATGGCGACCTGGACGATCTCCGTCGCGGCGGCGACCGAGTCGAGGCCGATCAATTCGCAGCCGATCTGGCGCATCGCGCGCTGGGGATCGAGTTCGGAGCCGCTGAGCCGCAGCACCTGGCCCGCATAGCACAGGCGCACCGGCCGCGGATGGTGGCCCATTCGGGTGGCGGCGATGCGGCCGACCTGCGCGGTGAGGTCCGGGCGAATGGCGAGGGTGCGCTGCGACACCGGGTCGATGAAGCGCACCGCGTCGCGGACGCCACCGGCCTTCAGGCGGGTCGCCAGCTCGTCGGCAAACTCGGCGAGCGGTGGATCAACCTGTTCATAGCCATAGAGGCGCGCATGGCCGAGCACGCGCGCCTCCAGGCGGGCCGCCGCGTCGGCGGCGGGTGGCAGACGGTCGTGAAATCCTTCGGGCAGCAATCCGGTCATGACGCTGCCCGCTAACGGATTCAGAAGTTGAGCGCCATGGCGGTCTTCACGCCGGGCAGCGCGCGGACCTTGGCGATCAGATCGCCCGAGACCTGATCGTCGAGCGACAACAACAGCACCGCCTCGCCACCAGCTTGGCGACGGCCAAGGTGGAAGGTGCCGATGTTCACGCCCGCCTCGCCCAGCGTGGTGCCCAGGCGGCCGATAAAGCCGGGCGCGTCCTCGTTGACGATGTAGAGCATCGGGCCCGCTAGATCGGCTTCGACCTTGATGCCGAACAGCTCGACCAGACGCGGCGCTTGGTTGCCGAACAAAGTGCCCGCAACCGAGCGGTCGCCGGCCTGGGTGCCGACGGTGACGCGGACGAGGGTGTGGTAATCACCCTCGCGCTCGTGGCGCACTTCGCGCACGTCGAGGCCGCGTTCCTTGGCGAGGAACGGTGCGTTGACCATGTTCACCGTGTCGGAATGGACGCGCATCAGCCCGGCCAGCACCGCGCCGGTGATCGGCTTCTGGTTGAGCTCGGCGGCGGCGCCTTCGACTTCGATGGCAATATTCGACAGCTCGCTGGTGGCGAGCTGGCCGACCAGGCTGCCGAGCTTTTCCGACAGCGCCATGTACGGCTTGAGGCGCGGCGCTTCCTCGGCCGACAGGCTGGGCATGTTGAGCGCGTTGGTAACGCCGCCGGAGACGAGATAGTCGGCCATCTGCTCGGCGACCTGGATCGCGACATTGACCTGGGCCTCGCTGGTCGAGGCACCCAGGTGCGGCGTCGAGATGAAGTTCGGGGTACCGAACAGCGGCGATTCCTTGGCCGGCTCGGTCACGAACACATCGAGCGCGGCGCCGCCGACATGGCCGGAGTCGAGGCATTCCTTGAGCGCGGCTTCGTCGATCAGCCCGCCGCGCGCGCAGTTGATGATGCGCACGCCCTTCTTGGTCTTGGCGAGATTTTCGCGGCTGAGGATGTTGCGGGTCTGGTCGGTCAGCGGCGTGTGCAGCGTGATGAAATCGGCGCGCAGCAACAGATCGTCTAGGCTCATCTTCTCGACGCCCATTTCGATCGCACGCTCAGGCGTCAGGAAGGGATCATAGGCGATCACCTTCATCTTGAGGCCCAGCGCGCGGTCGGCGACGATCGAGCCGATATTGCCGGCGCCGATCAGCCCGAGCGTCTTGCCGGTGACTTCGACGCCCATGAAGCGGTTCTTTTCCCACTTGCCGGCCTGGGTGGACTTGTCCGCCTCGGGCAGATCACGGGCGAGCGCGAACATCAATGCGATGGCGTGCTCGGCGGTGGTGATGGAGTTGCCGAACGGGGTGTTCATCACGACCACGCCCTTTGCCGAGGCGGCGGGGATATCGACATTGTCGACGCCGATGCCGGCGCGGCCGACGACCTTGAGGTTGGTCGCGTGCTCGAGGATGTCCTTGGTGACCTTGGTCGAGCTGCGGATCGCCAGGCCGTCATATTGGCCGATGATCGCCTTCAGCTCGTCGGGGGTCTTGCCCGTGATCTCGTCAACCTCGACGCCGCGCTCGCGGAAGATCTGCGCGGCCTTGGGATCCATTTTGTCGCTGATGAGGACTTTTGGCATGGTTCTTCTACCTTCTGCTCCCTCTCCCGCTTGCGGGAGAGGGTCGGGGTGAGGGTGTCTTTTCGCGGCTGTGTTGCGTGTGGGGAGGGACTCACCCTCACCCAGCCCTCTCCCGCAGGCGGGAGAGGGCTTTTTAGATCAGGCCGCCTTGGCGGTCGCGTAGGCCCAGTCGAGCCAGAGGCCGAGCGCCTCGATATCGGCGGTGTCGACCGTGGCGCCGCACCAGATGCGCAGGCCGGCCGGCGCGTCGCGGTAGCCGGCGACGTCGTAGGCGGCGTCTTCCTTCTCTAGCAGCGAGGCTAACTTCTTGATGAAGTCGGCGTCGGCCCCTTCCACCGTCAGGCAGACGCTGGTGGTCGAGCGGATCGCCTCGTCGGCGGCGAGATTGCCCAGCCAGTCACGCTCGGCGACGAGCTTCTGGAGCGCGGCGGCGTTATCGTCCGAGCGGGCGATCAGGCCCTTTGGTCCGAGGCTCTTCGCCCACTCCAGCGACCAGATCGCGTCTTCGACGGCGAGCATCGAGGGCGTGTTGATCGTCTCGCCCTTGAACACGCCCTCGGCGAGCTTGCCCTTGGAGACCAGGCGGAACACCTTGGGCAGCGGCCAGGCGGGGGTGTAGCTTTCGAGGCGTTCGACCGCGCGCGGGCCGAGGATCAGGACGCCATGACCACCCTCGCCGCCCAGCACCTTTTGCCAGGAGAAGGTGGCGACATCGATCTTGTCCCAGGGGAGATCATAGGCGAACACCGCGCTGGTCGCGTCGGCGAAGCTCAGGCCTTCGCGATCGTCGGGGATCCAGTCGCCGTTCGGCACGCGCACGCCGCTGGTGGTACCGTTCCAGGTGAACAGCACATCGTTGGACCAATCGACCTGGCTGAGGTCGGGGATCTGGCCATAGTCGGCGCGCAGCACGGTCGGGTCGAGCTTCAATTGCTTGACGGCATCGGTGACCCAGCCCTCACCGAAGCTCTCCCACGCTAGCGTGGTGACCGGGCGCGCACCCAGCATCGTCCACATCGCCATTTCGAACGCGCCAGTGTCGGAGCCGGGGACGATGCCGATGCGGTGGGTATCGGGGAGCTGCAGCATCTCGCGCATCAGGTTGATGCAATATTGCAGGCGGGTCTTGCCGAGCTTCGAGCGATGCGAACGGCCGAGCACGTCGGTCGCGAGCTTGGCGGCATCCCAGCCTGGAGGCTTGGCGCAGGGGCCGGAGGAGAAATAAGGGCGCGCCGGCTTGGTAGCGGGCTTCGAGGACGCAGCTGTGGCGTCGGAAACAATAGTATCAGTCATGTAGTCTCTCCTTGCAGAGAGCACGCGCGGCGTTGGGACCGCGTGGCCCGTCGACGGCCCTAGCGACTTTCGGAGATAGGTCAATCCGATTGCGGTCCCGCGGGTCCGCCAGGTTGGCGTGGAGCCTCAGCCCGACGCCGCGAAACACCTCGCGAGCTGTTCCACCACCGGCTTGTACTGCGCGGCGAGGGCCTTGGGGTAGACCAGGTCGAAGATGATGAATTGATCGTCCCGAAGGATCGTCTTGCCGTAAAAGAGCTTCGATCCTCCATCCTCGCCCGAGGAGACGGCCCAGTTTCGGCGCACTAGCCGATAGCGAACACTGCCCTTGCTGCCGGCGCGATCGGATGCGAGTTCCGCGGCGGTCTTCGAAAGCGAGGCCTGCTCGGCATTGTTGCGCCCGAACACCGTCAGCGTGGCGGAGTCGGCGGCGACGAAGACGCGGCCGTCGCCATTGGGTGCCTCGGGTTGGGGGAGCAGCAGGTTGGCCGGATAACAAATGCGGTAGCCGAACCGGACATTCACATAGGTCCGCCAGGTGTAAGCCGCTGGAGCAGGAGCCGCTTCGGCGCTGATCAGGAACAGGCTGGTCGCCGCGATCAACGCCTCAAGCATGTGCCCATTCCCATCATTACAGCCCTGCTGCTTCGAACAGCCGCCTCCTAGTCTCCACCGGGCCGGTAGCCAAGCGGCGGCGAAGCAACTCAGCGCCTGGGCTGTTCCGGCGGCCAGCGAGTCAGCAGACCCCGGTCGGTCATCCAGTCGGTGATGCGCGGCGGCCAGTTGCGCAGCGACAGCATCGGCGTGGTCTCGCCGAAGTTGAAGGCGTGGCCACCGGCTGCATACATATGGAGCTCGGACGAGGCCCCCGCGGCACGATAGGCAGTGAGCAGATCCAGGATCGGCTGCGAGCAACAGGCATCGTCGTTGGTCGCGACCATCAGCAGCGGCGGCGAGTTGGCGGTGATCTTTTCCTCGCGGTGCAGCGGCCCGGGGAAGACGAGCACGCCGAAGTCGGGACGGGCCGAAAGCTTGTCGATGGCGTCGCCACGGCCGGGGGCTGCGACGGGAGCGCTGAGCAAGGTCACCCGGGCAAGCTCGCCGCCGGCCGAAAAGCCGATCACGCCGATGCGCCTGGTATCGAGCTTCCATTCGGCGGCACGGGCGCGGATCGTGCGGACCGCGCGCTCGGCATCCTGGCGGGCATTGTCGAAGCTGTACGGCGAGTCCTTGCCGCGGAAGAGGCGGTAGCGCAGCACGAAGGCGGCGACGCCGCGCTCGTTGAACCAGCGCGCGACGTCATTGCCTTCGCTGTTGATGACGAGGAATTCGTGCGCGCCGCCGGGCATGATCAGCACCGCCGCGCCAGTCTCGCGGCCCGGGCGCGCCGGGTAATAGGTGATGCTGGGGTCGTTGACCGGCTTGAGCCAATAGGATTCGGCCTGTTCGGGGATCGCCTTGCGCGATTCGAATCCCGGCGCGCCGTTCGCCCACAGCGCGATCCGCTGCGGAGTGGCCGGCGGATCCTGCGCGAGAGCAGGGGACGCGAACAGGACGAACGCCCAGGCGAGCGCGGCAAGCAGCTTGGTCATGGCACCTCTCCGTGCGGCGCCGTACGTTGCCGGCGACCGTTGCGAGGATGGTATCGCTAACAGGAGCCAAGTCAAACAGGCGCGGTTCAGCTGCGCCGTGCTAAGGGGCCGACATGCACCTGGTTAGATGGTCCGCCGTGCTCGCCCCTGCCCTGCTTGCCGCCTGCGTATTCGGGGGCGGGCGTGATGCGCCGAAGCGGCCGCCGACGGCGCGGCCGCGCGGTTCGGCGCCGATCACGCTCAACCGCCCGACGCCGAGGGAGACGCAGCAATGCTTCACCGACCTGTCGCGCGAGGAGATCCGGTTCAGCCCGCTTCCCGACCGCGACTTCGGCGGCGGGTGCCAGGTGCTGGGTGCGGTGCAGCTGCTCGACGTCGGCGTGCCGATCACCGGTATCAAGTCGATGCGCTGCCCGCTGGCGCGCAGTTTCATCGGCTGGATCCGTTTCGCGGTGGCCCCGGCGGCCAAGCAGATACTGGGCAGCGAGCTGGTGCGGGTCGAAAGCTTCGGCACCTATTCGTGCCGGGCGATCGTCGGCGGCGCGTCCAACCGGTTGTCGGAGCATGGCCTGGGCAATGCCGTGGATATCGGCGGCTTCGTGCTGGCCGATGGCCGCAAAGTGCGAGTCGAGGGGGGATGGCGGTCGGAAGACGAGCGGGTGCGCGACTTCTTCGCGGTGATCCACCGATCGGCGTGCAAGCGGTTCAAGACGGTGCTCAGCCCGGATTACAACGCCGCGCACTACAACCACCTCCACCTCGACATGGGACGCGGGCCGTTCTGCGCCTGATCTGGATGTTTGCAGCGCGCCCGGGTTGGTCGTAAGCGGATATAAATGAACGATACACGCGTACCGAGCCGGGTCTTTCGCCCCGCTCAAGAAGAAGCCGGCACCGCCAACACCGGCAGCGGCACCCCCCAGACCGAGCATCCCGCCTATCGGCTCGCCTTTCAGGACATGGATTTCCTGCTGCGCGAAGACCTGCGACCGGTGCGGTTCCAGCTGGAGCTGCTCAAGCCGCAGCTGATCCTGGACGCGGCGAACATCGCCTCGACCTTCGTGATGTACGGGTCGGCGCGGATTCCCGAGCCGAGCAAGGCGCAGGGACTGCTCGAGCTTGCCGACACGCCCGAGCAGAAGATCGTCGCCGAGCGGCTGATCGCGAAGTCCAAATATTACGACGTGGCGCGCGAACTGGCGCAGCTGGTCAGCAACTTCCCGCTCGACGAGGCCGGCAAGCGGCACTTCGTGGTGTGTTCGGGCGGCGGACCCTCGATCATGGAGGCGGCGAATCGCGGCGCGCAGGATGTCGGCGCCGAATCGGTGGGCCTCAACATCGTGCTGCCGCACGAGCAGGCGCCGAACCCGTATGTGACGCCGGGCCTGTCGATGCAGTTCCACTATTTCGCGCTGCGTAAGATGCACTTCCTGCTGCACGCCCGCGCGGTGGCGGTGTTCCCCGGCGGCTTCGGCACGTTCGATGAAAGCTTCGAGCTGCTTACGCTGATCCAGACCGGCAAGATCGACCCGATCCCGGTGCTGTTCTACGGCAAGGAGTTCTGGCAGCGCGTCGTGAACTTCGAGGCGCTGTGCGAGGAAGGCGTGATCGGCCCGCGCGACCTGAACCTGTTCCACTTCGTCGAGACGGCGGAAGAGGGCTGGGAGATCGTCCAGGATTTCTGGCAGGCCAAGAACGCGGGCTGAGCCGGACGCCCGCGCCTTTTCTCCTCCCTCGCCGCTGCGAGGGAGGAGTTCAGATCACTTGTTGCTCTTCGGGAGCCCGGCCTTTTCCTCGGCCTGGATCTGGTTCTGCTTGCTCTGCTCGGGCGTACCCTGTCCCGGCGTGGCCTGGTTCGATACCGTCGCGGTGTCGGCGCCCTCGGCGACATTGGCCTGGGCTTCGTTGTCGGCCGGTGCCTCGCCCGCCGCGGGTGCCGCCGGGAGCGGCAGGTTGGAACCCTGGCTGTTCAGATAGGCGATGACGTTGGCGCGATCCTGCGGATTGGCAAGGCCGGCGAAGGTCATCTTGGTGCCCGGTGCGTATTTGCGCGGGCTCGTGAGCCATGCGTCGAGCGCGTCGAAGGTCCAGTTGCCCGGAACCGCCTTCAGCGCATCCGAATAGGCGAAGCCGGGAACATGGCCGTGCGGCTTGCCGACCGCGGCGTACAGGTTCGGGCCAATGCCCGATGGGCCGCCCTGATTGATCGTGTGGCAGGCGGTACACTGCTTGAACACGTCGGCGCCCTTGGCGGGATCGGCCTTGGCGAGACGCGTCGCGATCGGCTCGACGGCGGCGGCGCCAGCCTCGCCCGCATCCTCGACGCCTTCGATGGCATAGCCCATCTTTTCGGGGCGTTCGGAATGGAAGGCCATGCCGCTGACGATCGTAAGGCCGAGCGCCGCGATGCCGCCAGCCAGAGCCCAACCCGCAATCGTATTGAACCGATCGTCCATCGCATGCCCCTGAAGAATAGTCGTTCTGCCCTTTAAGACGCGGTTTTGTCCGCCGCAAGCACGGGTTGCCGTCGAGCGCGGTCACCGCTAGCCGCAGATCATCATGGAAAATTTCGCTGCCCCAGCCCGGCCGATCGTCGCCGCGATGTCCAAAGACGCCGCCGCCGAGCCTGCGCGGGCGGTCGCTTTTCAGGGTGCCCCGGGCGCCAATTCGCACATCGCCGCGCTGGAAGCGTTCCCAAACGGCCTGCCGCTTCCCTGCTTCTCGTTCGAGGACGCGATCGACGCGGTGCGCGAAGGCCGCGCCGACCGGGCGATGATCCCGATTGAAAATTCGCTGCACGGGCGCGTGGCGGACATCCATTTCCTGTTGCCGGAATCGGGCCTGACGATCGTCGGCGAGCATTTCCTGCCGATCCGCTACGGGCTGATGGCGACCGGCCCGATCGAGGGCATCGCCCAGGCGATGAGCCACCCCCAGGCGCTGGGACAATGCCGCCATTGGCTGAAGGCGAATGGCATCGCGCCGGTCGCCTATCCCGATACCGCCGGCGCGGCGGCGGTTGTGGCGGAGATGAACGACCCGACGGTGGCCGCGCTGGCGCCGCCCGGCGCGGCGGACCTCTACGGCCTGCAGTTGCTCGCGACCGACCTGGCGGATGCTGACCACAACATGACGCGCTTCGTCGTTCTCGCGCGCGAAGCGGTGGCGATCGAACAAGCGGGGCCGTTCATGACGACCTTCGTGTTCGAAGTGAAGAACGTGCCGGCGGCGCTGTACAAGGCGCTGGGCGGGTTCGCGACCAACGGCGTCAACATGACCAAGCTGGAAAGCTATCAGCGCGGCGGGACCTTCGCCGCGACTGAATTCTACGCCGATGTCGTTGGGCGGCCGGGCGAGCCCGCGCTGGATAGGGCGCTGGAGGAGCTGCGATTCCACTCCAAATGGCTGCGGGTGCTGGGAACCTATCGCCAGGCCCGCGCCCGGCCCTGACCGTCAGCCCTCCGCCCAGGCGGTAAGCAGCGTGTGGGCGATGGCATAGGCCGGTGGCGCCTTGAACGGCGCCTGCGGATCGCCTGTCAGTGCCAGCCGCACTTCGTCGCGCGTGAACCAGCGGGCGTCCTCGAGCTCATGCACATCCATCGTGATCGCGTCGTCCTGCGCTTGTGCGATGCAGGCGATCATCAGCGACGACGGGAACGGCCAGGGCTGGCTGGCGACGTAACGCACGTTCACGACTCGCACCCCGGCCTCTTCGCCGACTTCGCGGGCCACGGCTTCCTCGATCGATTCGCCGACTTCGAGGAAACCCGCCAGCGCCGAGTAGCGGCCCTGCGGCCAACTCGGCTGACGACCGAGCAGCGCACGGCCCTCATGCTCGGCGATCATGATCACCACCGGATCGACGCGCGGGAAATGCTCGGCATGACAGGCTGGGCATTTGCGGCCCCAGCCGGCGCGGAAGATGGCGGTGGTGGTTCCGCATACCGCGCAGAAGCCGTGGCGAGCATGCCAATCGACCAGGCTGCGGGCGGCGGCATAAAGCGCGGCATCCTCGGGCTGGAAGTGGTCGAGCATCGCGCTCAACTCAGCCGAGCGGCCCCCCGGCAGCGGAATGCCTGGCGGTGGCGCGGGCGCGAACAGCGGAACGTCTTCGCGGTCGAAGCCGAGGAAGAGGGGTTCCCCCGCCGCGTCGCCCGTCCCGGTCCATAGCAGCTTGCCGTCCGGGGTGAGCTCGGGATCGAGGCCATGCAGGATCAGCAGGCGTGCGCGCGAGTCCGCGCGCGCAGCCGCAAGCAGCGCTGGATCGTGGCGGACGCGATCGGCGCGGTCGATGGATGCACCGGTAAAGCCGGGTGCCATCACCGCGCGTTCTCGCCGTAAACAGCCTGGATGACGTCGCGCTTCAGCGGAGTCTGGCCGAACAGGTTGATCATCGCAGTCGCGCGCACCTGGTTCTTGGGATCGACCCAGGCGAAGGTCCCGGCCGCGCCTGCCCAGCCGAAGGTGCCCTTTCCAGGACCGCCCGGGCGATCGGCCAGGCTGACCGAGCCGCCAGCACCGAAGCCGACCTGATCTCCGCCGGACTGGGCCTGCAGCAGGCTGCGGTCGGTGGTTGCCGGCAGCAAATCGGACATTGCGAGGCGAACCGTCTCCGGCTTGAGAATGCGCACGCCGTCCAGCGTGCCGCCGTTCACCAGCATATGGAGGAAACGGTCATAGTCGCGTGCCGACATGACCAGCCCGGCGCCGCCATAGGGGAAGCTGGGCGGCTGGAGCCACACCGACGTCGCGCCGGGATCGAGCGGCGCGCGGCTGTCCCCGAGCAGGGCATAGTTGGTGGCGAGCAGGTTCGCCTTGCCGGCAGCCACGGTCCAATAGCTGGCGGTCATGCCGAGCGGCTGGAAGATCCGCGTGGTGACAAACTGGTCGAAGGCGACGCCGCTGGCGACCTCGATCACGCGCCCCAGCACGTCGAGCCCGATCGAATAGCTCCACTTGGCGCCGGGTTCCGCGATCAGCGGGAGCGTGGCGACGCGATTGGCGAACTCCTCGAGGCTGACCGGGCGCACCGCGCGCATGCTGGGCTCCATCGCCGCGCTGACCGCGGCGGGGTTGATGCCCAGACGGGTATATTCGTCGAGCAAAGGCCCCTTGGTGATGATGTTGTAGCCGAGACCAGCGGTATGGGTCAGCAGGTTGCGCACGGTGATCGGGCGAGTCGCGGCACGGCTGGTCAGGTCCTTGGCGGGATCCACCAGCACCTTCATCGACTTGAACGCGGGAATGAAGTCGCTGATCGGCTGATCGAGGCTCAGCTTGCCCTGTTCGACCAGGATCATCGCGGCGATGCCGGTGATCGGCTTGGTCATCGAATAGACGCGCCAAAGGCTGTCGATGTCGGCGCGATGTGCCGTGGCTTCGTTGGCGATCCGGCCCGCGGCGGCGACCTGCGGGGCTACATCGCCCCGGCCGACAGTGATGACGATCCCGGGGACGCGGTTCTCGGCGACCCAGCGGTCTGCGAGCTGGGTTATCGCGGAGGGGGCTGCGACCTGTTGCCGGGACAGCGCCTGCCCGGAAGCCGGTGTGGCGAGCGCGAGCGCTCCGGTGAGACTGAACCCGATCAGCTTGCGCATCGCATACTCCCGAACCTGTTTGCCGCCTTGGCGAAGACGGTAGGCAGACCGGCGGACGCTAGGTCCGCGATCGGCCACCACTCGCCTTCCGAAATCCCATGCGGGCCCATTGTTGCAGCCGCAAGTGCGACTTGGAGATTGAAATGGGTAAAGCCGTGCGTGACGGTTTCGCCGGTCAGCTGCCAGTCGGCCGGCAGCGGCGCCCCTTGGAGGCCCGGCGGTGTCGCTTCCCAGGGCCCGGTCGGAAGCGCGCGCATCCCCCCGAGCAGCCCCTTGGCCGGGCGGCGGACGAGCAGGACATGATCGTCGCGTTCGGCCCAGAACATCGTGCCGTAGCGCTGCGGCTTGGGCTGCTTCGCCGCCTTTCGCGGATAGGTTTCCGGCGCGCCGCTGCGATAGCCATCGCACTGGTCGTGGATCGGACAGGCCAGGCAACGCGGCGCGCGGGCGGTGCAGATGCCGCTGCCGAGATCCATCATCGCCTGGGCGAAGTCGCCCGCACGGGCGTCGGGCGTGATCGCATCGGTAAGGGCGCGGATGCGCGGGCGTGAAGCCGGCAGCGGCGCTTCGATGGCGAAGAGGCGCGAGACGACGCGCTCCACATTGGCATCGACCACCACCGCGCGGCGGCCGAACGCGATCGCGGCCACTGCGGCGGCGGTATAGGCGCCGATTCCGGGAAGCGCGCGCAGGCCCGCTTCGGTATCGGGCAGCGCCCCGAGCTTCGCGACCTCGCGGGCGCAGGCGAGGAGATTGCGCGCCCGGGCATAATAGCCAAGGCCCGCCCATGCCGCCATGACGTCCGCGTCGGCGGCGGCGGCGAATGCCTCGAAGGTCGGCCACCGCGTCGTGAACTTCTCGAAATATGGAATGACGGACGCGACCTGAGTCTGCTGAAGCATGATCTCCGACAGCCAGACGCGGTAGGGATCCGTCGCATTGCTACCCGGCGGCGCGCGCCATGGAAGCCGGCGGGCATGGGCATCATACCAGTGGAGCAGCGGCTCGGAGACACTTGGGCGGATCGCGCGAGGAACGTTGTCGGGCACGGGCCCCTATGGCATGGGTTGGCTGCAATGACGAAGCCCCCCCGCACCACCACGCGACCGGCGAAGATGGAGCCGAAGCGATCCAATCGCGTGCGGCCCGTTTCCGAGCTGCTGCCCGAGGTGGGCGGCGCGGCATTCCGCAAGTTCGGCTTCGTCCAGCATGCCGTGGTCAGCCGCTGGGGCGAGATCGTCGGCGAGCGCTATGCGCGGGTGTCGGTTCCCGAATCGATCCGCTTTCCGCAGGGCAAGCGCGCCGATGGCGTGCTGAGCCTGGTGGTGTCGGGGGCGCACGCGCCGATGATGCAACATATCGGCCCCGAAATCGTCGAACGCGTGAACCGCTTCTTCGGCTATCAGGCGGTGGCGAAGCTGGCGATCAAGCATGGCGACGTGCGGCGCAAGGAAAAGACCGCGCCGCCGCCGAGCCTGAAGCCGCTCAGCGCGGCGATGGGCGAAAGCCTGCGCGGGATCGTCGATCCCGAACTCAAGGCGGTGCTCGAGGCGCTGGCGGCGGGAGTCGCGGCGCAAGGCGAGGCTGCGGAGCTGGGCGGATCGGCACTGGGCAGGCCAAAACTCGGCAGGATCGAATGATGCGGATGATGGTGGTGATTGGCGCGGCGCTGCTGGCGCTGGGTGTCGGAAGCGTCGGCGCGGCGCAGCCGCAGCGCGCGCCCTCCCCGGCGGTGCGCTGGACGTCGGTGGTGGTACGCACGCCCGAGGGCGGGTTCCGCCAGGGCAACCCCAATGCGCCGGTGAAGCTGGTCGAATACGGATCGCGCACCTGCCCGACCTGTGGCCGGTTCGCCGCCGAGGGTGTGGATCCGCTGCGCGAAAAGTTCATCGCGACCGGCAAGCTGAGCTATGAATATCGCGATTTCCTGATCCATGGCGCGCCCGACTTCGCGCTGGCGCTGCTCAACCAATGCGTGCCGGCGCAGCGCTTCTTCCCGGTGCTCGACGCGATCTATGCCGCGCAGGCGACCTTTGCGGCGCGGCTGGAAGCGTTCGAGAAGAAATCGCCCAAGCTTGTCGCGCAATATCAGACGCTGCCTCCCGGCCAGTCGGCGACGCGGTTCGCCGAAGTGATCGGGGCCATCGCGTTCATGAAGCAGCATGGGCTGAGCGAGGCCCAGTCCCGCAAATGCCTGAACGACCCGGCGCTGATCCGCGGCATCGCCAAGACCAACGCCGACGCCGTGAATGTCCATCAGGTGCAGGGCACGCCGAACTTCTTCGTCAACGGGCGCGCGGTGCGTGCCTATAGCTGGGACCGGCTGCAGCCCGAGCTTTGGGCGGCCGGCGCCTGATCCCCTTCCCTTCCCCTTGGAGTATTGACCCGATGCGTGCAGCCCTTGCCCTGATCCCTCTCGCGTTGCTCGCCGGCTGCGGGGGCGACGATGGCGCGAACAGTTCGACGCCGGTCACGTCGAGCACGGCGGTGGCACAGGTCGCGGCGCCTGCCGGCAAGGCGTGGACCGACGTGGTGTCGAAGACCGCCGATGGCGGGTTCGTCCAGGGCAATCCGAACGCGCCGATCAAGCTGGTCGAATATGGCTCGCGCAACTGCCCGGTGTGCGGTCGTTTCGCCGAGGAAGGCACCGAGCCGCTGCGCGCCAAATATATTGCCACGGGCAAGGTCAGCCTGGAGTTCCGCGACTTCCTGGTCCACGGCGCGCCCGATTTCGCGGCGGCACTGCTCAACCAGTGCGTGCCGACCGAGGCGTTCTTCCCCGTGCTCGACCAGTTCTACGCCAACCAGACGCAGTTCCTGGACCGCACCCAGAAGCTGGAGCAGACCAACCCGCAGCTGGTGGCGCAATTGCAGAACATGACGCCGCAACAGGCGGCGGTCGCGTTCGCCGACGCGCTGGGCTATGTCGACTTCATCAAGCAGCGCGGCGTGCCGGAAGCCAAGGCGCGCCAGTGCCTGAACGATCAGGCCAAGATCGCCGAGATCGCCAAGGTGAACGGCGACGCGGTCAACGTGCACGGCGTGAGCGGCACGCCGACCTTCTTCATCAACGGCAAGCAGGTGCAGAACGTCGCAACCTGGTCGGGCCTGGAGCCGGCGCTCCAAGCCGCCGGCGCACGCTAACCGCCTGAGCCGCGGGGGGGCGGCGATTTATGCAGATCAAGCGGCTGCGGCTGACGGGCTTCAAGAGCTTCGTCGACCCAGCCGACTTGCGCATCGAGCCGGGGCTGACGGGGATCGTCGGCCCCAATGGCTGCGGCAAATCCAACCTGCTCGAAGCGCTGCGCTGGGCGATGGGCGAGAACAGCGCCAAGTCGCTGCGCGGCGGCGGCATGGAAGACGTGATCTTCGCGGGTACGCAATCGCGCCCTGCCCGGAACTTCGCCGAAGTGTCGATCCTCGCCGAGCAGGAGGGCAATGAGGAGCTGGAGGTCGTCCGCCGGATCGAACGGGGGACGGGATCGGCCTATCGCATCAACGGCAGCGATGTGCGGGCCAAGGACGTGGCGCTGCTGTTCGCCGACGCGGCGACGGGCGCCCACTCGCCCGCGCTGGTGAGCCAGGGGCGGATCAGCGCGGTGATCGCCGCCAAGCCGGCCGAGCGCCGCGCGATGCTGGAGGAAGCGGCGGGGATCGCCGGGCTGCACGTGCGCCGGCGCGATGCCGAGGCCAAGCTGCGCGCCACCGAAGCGAACCTGGTACGGCTGGACGAAGTGATCGGCGACCAGGAAGCGCGCGCCGCCGCCTTGAAGCGCCAGGCACGCCAGGCCGAGCGCTACCGCGAACTGTCCGAACGGATCCGGGTTACCGAGGCGCGGCTGATCTTCGCGCGCTGGCGCGATGCGGCGGCGGCCTCGGACCGGGCGAAAAAGGAGGCAGCCTCCGCCGAAGCGCTGGTCGCGGAACGCAGCGCCGCGCACGATCTCGCGGCCGCGCGGCAGCAGGAGGCAGCGCACGCGCTGGCGGGGGTGCGGGCGGACGCGCTGGGCCTGCGCGACCGGGCGAGCGAGGCGATGCACCGGCTGGCCTCGCTGCGCAGCGAACGCGCGGGCGTGGCGCGGCGGATCGGTGAACTCGGCGACGCGGCGCGGCGGCTGGAGGAGGATCGCGGGCGCGAAGGCGCGTTGGCCCGTGACGCCGCCGACGCGCTGGCGCGGCTGAGCGAAGAAGCCAAGGCCCTGGAGGCGCGGATCGCCGAGGCGGGCGCGCGAATGCCGCTGCTCGAGGCCGCGCAAGCCGATGCCGAACGTGCGGCGCGGGACGTCGAGGTAGCGCTCGCCCAGGCGCTCGCGGCGCAGGCAAGCGAGGCGGCGGAGGCGCGCGTAGCCGAGGCTGCGCTAGCGGCGGCGCGGGCACGGGTGGAGCGGACGGTACGCGATCGGACGCGAATCGACGCGGAGATCGCGGCGCTGCCGGCCGCCGAGCCGGTGAAGGCCGACAGGCAGCGCGCGGGCGAGGCACGAACCCAGGCCGCTGCTCAAGCAGAGGCCGCGCGCGCCGGCATGGCCGAAGCCGATGCGAACGAGCGGGCGGCGATCGGTGGACGCGACCGGGCGCAAGCGGCACGGGCAGCAGCGCATGCCGAGCTGACGCAACTCGACAGCGAAGCCGCGGCGCTGCGCAAGGCGACGGCACCCAGCGGCAAGGACCGGCTGCTCGATCGCGTGCGCGTGGACAACGGGTTCGAACGTGCGCTGGCGGCCGCGCTGGGTGACGATCTTGAGGCCGGGCTCGATGTGGGGGCGGAACGCTTCTGGGCGGGGGCCGAGGTTCAAGCGAGCGATCCTGACGCCGCGACTGGTACGGTGAAACTGGCCGCGCACGTGGAGGCGCCGGCGGCGCTGGCCCGGCGGCTGGCACAGGTGCTGGTAGCCGAAACGGACGAGGACCAGCCACTTGCGGTCGGACAGCGGCTGGTGACGCTGGGCGGGAGCCTGCGCCGCTGGGACGGGTATCGGGCGAAATCGGGCGGTGCCGCCGCGGCGGAGCGGCTTGAGCGCGTGAACCGGCTTGCGGGCATCGACCGCGCGCGGCCGGCGGCGGTGGCAACAGTCGAGACGGCGAGCGCGGAGCTGGCGCGGATCGACGCGGCGATCGCGGAGGCAAGGCAAGCGGCGCAGGCCTATCGCCGCGCGCTGGACCAGGCCGAGAATGCAGCACGCGAGGCAGTGCGCGCGGAGGACCGGGCGACGGCGCAGCTCGAGCGGCTGGACGGGCAGCGGGCCGACCTGGACGCGCGGGCGCGGCGCGTTGTCGGCGAGCAGGGCGAGGCGGCCGGCGAGCTGACGCGGGCGGAGGCGGCGAAGGCGGGGCTGCCGGACGGATCCGACACCCGCGCCAAGGTGGCGGCGCTGTCGCGTGAGGCGGAGGCTCGGCGCACGGGCGTAGCCACCGCGCGCGCGGAGCGCGGAACCCTGGAGCGCGAGATCGGCCAAGCACGGGAGCGAATGGCGGCGGCGGGCGCCGAAGCCAAGAGCTGGAAGTCGCGCGCGGGTGATGCGGCGCGCCGGGCCGCGGAGATGGACAAGCGCGCTGCCGCGCTGGCCGAGGAGAGCGCCGCGCTCAGCGAGCGCCCGGCGACGCTGGAGGTCGCGGTTGCCGAGGCGGAACGCGACAGCGATACGCTGCGGAACGACTCCGCGGCGGCCCAGGCGGCCGAGCGCGAGGCCGAAGCAGCCCTGCGCGCGACCGAAGGCGCGGTGCGCGCCGCGAACGAGGCGCTGGCAGAGGCGCGCGAAACGCGGGCCGGTGCGCTGGCCCGTGCCGAAAATCAGGAGATGCGGCGCGTCGAGATGGGGCGGCTGTCGGGCGAGCGCTTCGAATGCCCGCCGCCGCTGCTGCCCGAGCGCGCGGGGTTCGACTCCGCGAGCGTGGGCGAACCCCAGGCCGAATCCGGCGCGCATGACCGGCTGATCGCCGAGCGTGAGCGGATCGGGCCGGTGAACCTGGTCGCGGAGGCAGAACTCGCGGAACTGGAGGCGGCATTCTCGACGAACGCGAAGGAGCGCGACGAGCTTACCCAGGCGGTCAATCGCCTGCGCGGGTCGATCGGTACGCTCAATCGCGAAGGACGTCAGCGGCTGCTCGCCGCGTTCGAGGCAGTGGACGGACATTTCCAGCGGCTGTTCACCACGCTGTTCAACGGCGGCCAGGCGCATCTCCAGATGATCGACTCGGACGATCCGCTCGAGGCCGGGCTGGAGATCCTGGCGCAGCCCCCGGGCAAGCGGCTCCAATCGCTGACCCTGTTGTCGGGCGGCGAACAGGCGCTGACCGCGGTGGCGCTGATCTTCGCGCTGTTCCTGACCAAGCCCGCGCCGATCTGCGTGCTCGACGAAGTCGATGCGCCGCTGGACGACGCCAATGTCGACCGCTTCTGCGGGCTGCTCGAGCGGATGAGCGAAGAGACGAAAACACGCTACCTGATCGTCACGCACAATGCCGCGACGATGAGCCGGATGCACCGGCTGTTCGGCGTGACGATGGTCGAGCGCGGAGTCAGCCGGCTGGTGTCGGTGGACTTGGGCGGCGCGGAAACGCTGCTGGCGGCGGAGTAAGCTAGCTTAGTATGCGTTCGTAGAGCCGGATATAGTTGTCTGCCATCGCTTCGACCGAGAAGTGCTGCTCGATGCGGGTGCGACAGGCTGTGCGGTCCACCGCCAGCGCTTCGACTGCTGCGACGGCTTGATCCGCAGAGTCGACCAGCACGCCGGTGTCGGGGGTGATCAGTTCGGGCATCGAGCCGCGATTGATCGCGATCACCGGGGTGCCGCAGGCCATCGCCTCGACCACCGACAGACCGAAAGGTTCGTCGAAGTTGATGAGGTGGAGCAGCGCTCTCGCCCCGCCCAGCGCCTTCAATCGCGCCTCGCCGCCCACGGGGCCATGATAGACGATGCGATCGCCGAGGTGCGGCTTCACCGCTCGGTCGAAGTAACCCTGGTCCTGGATGATGCCGTAGAGGTCGAGGCGGCGGCCAGTCGCCTGCGCTACCGCAATGGCTTCGGCAGCGCCCTTGTCGGGGTGCATGCGGCCGAAGAAGAGCAGGTCGTCGCTGCCATGAGCATCGAACGGAAACTCGTCGAGGCGGATGCCATGGTGGATGGTGGCGGCGTAGCGGAGGCTCGGATGCCGGTCGGCGTCGGAGATCGCGACATAGTGCACGCGATGCTCGAACGGCTTGTACATCGGCAGGATGCGGTCCGACGAGAAGCCGTGGATGGTGGTGACCATCGGCGTGTCTACCAACGGCGCGAAGGCGTGCGCGGGGAAATCGGCCTGGTTGTGGATCAGGTCGAACTCGGCGGCGCGGCTGAAGACATGGGCAAGGTGGCGATATTCCCAGACCTTGGCGTCGATGCTCGGGTCTTCCTCATAGGAGGCCGGAACGACGCCGGCGAGCGTGCCGGAGGTGATCGAGTCCTGGGTGGCGAACAAGGTGACGTCGACGCCCTTGGCGACCAGCGCCTCGGTCAGCAGGCTGGTGACGAGTTCCCAGGGGCCATAATGGCGCGGCGGCGTGCGCCACGCGATCGGCGCCAGCATTGCGATCTTCATGCGAGGATAAGGCCTTCATTGGGCAGGAGGAGCGCGGGATCAGGCGTGCCGCCGCGCGTGGAAAGCAGCGGCGTGAAGCCTTCGGCCCATTCGGGGATCGAAAAGCCCTGCGGCTGGTCGCCTAGATTGAGGACGATCAGCAGGCGTTGGTCGCCGTGGCGGCGTTCATAGGCGAGCAGGTCGCCGCCGGCGTCAACCGGGTGCCAGTCGCCGACTGCGAGCGCGGGGTGCTGGCGGCGCAGCGCGAGGAGGTCGTGGTGGAGCTGCCACATCGATCCGGCTTCGCTTCGCTGGGCGGCGACGTTGCGCGTCTGCCAGTCGGCGTGGAGCGGCAGCCAGGCGGTGCCGGTAGTGAAGCCGGCGTTCGGGCTGTCGTCCCAGGCCATCGGCGTGCGCACCGGATCGCGGCCAAGGCCGATGCCGGGTTCGCGCAACTCGCGGGGATCCTGGGTCTGGTCGGCGGGGATGGTGCCGTCTGCCATGCCGATCTCGTCGCCATAATAGAGCGTCGGGGTGCCACGCAGGGTGAGCAGCAGCATCGCGGCGACGCGCGCCTGTTCGGGGCCGAAGCGGGTCGCGGCGCGGGGGCGATCATGGTTGCCGAGCACCCAGTTCGGCCAGGCGGCTGCGGGCAGCGCTGCTTCGTACTCGGCGATGATCCTGGCGAGGTGCGGCGCGTCCCAAGGCGCGTCGATCAGCTGGAAATTGAAGGGGAGATGCACGCCGGGCGCCTGCGTGCCATAATAACGCATCAGTCGGTCGAGCGGCAGATAGATCTCGCCGATCAGCACCCGCTCGGGATAGACGTCGGCAAGGCTGCGCATGCGCTCGGCGATGCCGTGGACTTCCTCCTGATCGGTCGAGTGCAGCTGGAGGACGCTGAACATCTCGCCCATGCCAGGCGCGTAATCGGGGTTTGCGGGATTGTCGGGGAAGTCGGCGTGCTTGACCATGTGCCAGAGCACATCGATGCGGAACCCGTCGACACCGCGGTCGAACCAGAAGCGCATCGCATCGAGCATCGCCGCCTGCACCTCTGGATTGCGCCAGTTGAGGTCGGGCTGTTCCTTGAGGAAGGCGTGGAGGTAATATTGGCCGGTGGTCTCATCCCATTCCCAGGCCGAGCCGCCAAAGTCGCTGATCCAGTTGTTTGGCGGCGAGCCGTCGGGATTGGCGTCGCGCCAGATGTACCAGTCGCGCCTGGGATTGTCGCGCGAGGATCGGCTTTCGAGGAACCAGGGATGCTGGTCCGAGCTGTGGTTGGGGACGAAGTCTAGCAGCAGCTTGAGGCCGCGGTCGTGCGCGGCCTCGAGCAGCGCGTCGAAGTCCTCGATCGTACCAAAGCGCGGATCGATGCCGGTATAATCGGCGACGTCATAGCCGAAGTCCGCCATCGGGCTGGGGAAGATGGGCGAGATCCACACCGCGTCGACGCCGAGTTCGACCAGCGCGTCGAGCCGCGCCTCGATGCCGGGCAAGTCGCCGATGCCGTCGCCGTTCGAGTCCTGGAAGGAGCGCGGATAGATCTGGTAGATGACGCCGGATTGCCACCAAAGCGGGTCGGTCACCGGGTGATCCTTCCGATGCGAGAGGAAGTCAGCACCTTCTCACTTCTTCCGTCACCCTGGCCTTGTGCCGGGGTCCACCGTGCGGCGCGCGAGGGTGTGGCGGCGGGAGCACTTCCGGTGCGGCGCCGTGGGCCCCGGCACAAGGCCGGGATGACGGAAGAAAGAGGAAGTCTCACCGGAACCGCTCCTTCGGGATATGGCTGATGCGGCAGGCGAGGTCGGCCTCGCCGTGCGCGACGATATAGTGGTCGCCGGCATCGGCGATCCCTGTCGTGAACACGACCGGGGTGGGCAGGTACATCTGGTGGGCGATGTTGGCGGTGAGCGCGGGATCGGCTTCGTACAGCGGCGTCTGGTCCTCCAGGCGGAGAATGCGCGCGGGATCATCGCGGTCGAGCACCGCCCAGAAGCTGCGATAGACGCCGACCAGTCCCTGTTTCTCGACGCCGTGATAGATCATCATCCAGCCATCGTCGGTGAGGATCGGCGGGCTGCCGCCACCGATGCGCTGGGTGCTGGTGGTGCCTTTGCGCGCGCGGATGCCGGGGGTGTCGAGCGGCTTCCAATGCAGCCCGTCGGGGGACTGGGCCATGTTGATCGACGGACCGCCGAGCCATTCGCTGTCCTGCGGATAGGCGAAATAGACTTCGCCGAGTGGCCGGGTGAGCGCCATGTACTTGCCGCCGACCTGGCCTTCGAACAGCAGCATGTCCTTGTTCTGGTGGTCGAGCACGACGCCGAGCAGCGCGTAGTCGAGCCCGTTCGATGAGCGGTACATCGCGGTGCAGTGGCGTTCGGCCGAGACGCCGCAGACGGTCATCCACCAGGTATCGCCGATGCGGCTGATGCGGGCATCCTCGACGCCATAGTCGAGGAAGGACGCGGTCGGCTCGATCGCCTTGTCGTAGTGGATGCGCACGATCTCGCGGCCCTGCGCGTCGAGTTCGACAGGGAGCAACCAGGATAGCGAGGTGAGGCCGAGCAGGCGCGGGCTGCGGTCCTTCAAGGCGAACTGGCGGGGATCGTCGATGTGGAGGCCGTGCAGGGCATGGGCGTCGAGGACGTAGCCTTCAGGCGTCCAGCGGATTGCGCGGGCGCAGTCGCCTTGCACCGGGTCGCGCAACGCCTCGGCCACGCGCACCATCAGCAGCAGATTGCCGTTCGGCAGCCGGGTCAGGCCCGGGTTGAACGCGCCGAGCACATAAGTCGGCTCGGCGATCGAGCGGCGCAGCGGCGAACGGGAAAGGTCGACATCGTCCGGGCGGAAGATCAGATAATCGTCGCCTGCGGGCATGTGCCCTCCCCTCGTTCAGCAGCCGGTGATGCGGCTCTCGCCTCCTTCGAGGATGAAGCGGTTGCCACGGCGAACGTATCGCTCGGCGAACGAGTCGGTTCCTTTGTAGCGAACCGTGAAGCCGCGGTCGCGCCGCACATCGGTGATCGTGCCGCTATATTCCTCGCCCGCGGCTTCGGTCATGCCGCTGGTGTCGAAGGTGGTGGTGATGCTGGCAATCGCCGCGGGGCCGATCGGGCGAAGCTCGACCAAGTCGGTGAGGCCAACGGTGCAGCCCTGCCAGGTGCCACCGCCCTCCACGACGATCACCGGCAGATCGGTAAAGGCACCCGATACCGACCAGCGCGTGAGATTGCCGAAGCTGCCGCTCACCGCCGCGTCGGGATAGCTGTTGACCAGTGCGAAACGCTCTCCCTCCGGGCGCAGGTAATAAGCCGCGATTACGCCGGGCTCGCTGTGGCCGGCATCAGGAGTATGGCCGTGGCGCAGCAGCACCGGGCCGAACGGCGTGTCGACCAGCTTGTCGTCGCCGTCGAAGACATAGCTGTCGATCTTGGCCGGCACTACGGCGCGGGCGGCATCGAGCCGGGCGGGATCGTCCGCGGCGACCGTCGCCACGGAACTGGGTGCGGCGACCGGAGTCGCCTTGGCCGCCGGCTCGGCCTTTTTGTGCTTGGGCGCATAGTCTTCGGGCAGCGCGTTGCAGGCGGACAGCAGCGCCAAAACTCCACCGGCTGTGACAAGGCGGCTAGTCACGCGCCGTCCCGCAGCTGCACATGGTGGCGGATCACTTCGTCGATGATGAAGCGCAGGAATTTCTCGGAGAATTCCGGGTCGAGATCGGCATCCTTGGCGAGCGAACGCAGGCGCGCGATCTGCGCCTCTTCGCGCCCGGGATCGGCGGGCGCAAGCCCGGCCTGCGCCTTGTACTCGCCCACCGCTTGCGTGACCTTGAACCGCTCGGCGAGCAGGAAGACCAGCGCGGCATCGATATTGTCGATGCTCTGGCGAAACCGAGTAAGCGTGGCGTCCGGCATGTGATGGCCCTCCCCGGCCCCTTTCGCCCGAGGCACGCGGACGTGCAACCCCATCCACTTGCCTTTACGGCGGCAACAGGCCAGAGGCCCACCCATGAGCGCCACCATCCATCGCCTGGGCTCGCGCCCCGAGCCTTCGCTGGAACCCCTGCTCGGGCTGGTGGCCCATGACATGAACATGGTCAACGCGGTCATCCTTGACCGGATGCGCTCCGACATTCCGCTGATCCCCGAGCTCGCCGGGCACCTGATCGCGGGCGGCGGCAAGCGGATGCGACCGATGCTGACACTCGCGAGCGCGCAGCTGCTGGGCTTTACCGGCACGCGTCACCACGGGCTGGCGGCGGCGGTGGAGTTCATCCACACCGCCACCTTGCTGCACGACGATGTGGTCGACAGCTCGGACCTGCGCCGCGGCCGTCGCACCGCCAACATCATCTGGGGCAACCCGGCGAGCGTGCTGGTCGGCGATTTCCTGTTCTCCCGCTCGTTCGAGCTGATGGTCGAGAGCGGCAGCCTCAAGGCGCTCAAGGTGCTGAGCAACGCCAGCGCGGTGATCGCCGAGGGCGAAGTCAACCAGCTGACCGCGGTGCGGCGGCTGGACCTGTCCGAGCAGCGCTATCTCGACATCATCGGCGCGAAGACCGCCGCGCTGTTCGCCGCCGCCTGCCGGATCGCCGCGATCGTCGCCGAACGGCCCGAGACCGAGGAAGCGGCGCTCGACGCCTATGGCCGCAATCTGGGCATCGCGTTCCAATTGGTCGACGACGCGATCGACTATGTCTCCGACGCGACCACCATGGGCAAGGATGCGGGCGACGATTTCCGCGAAGGCAAGATGACCCTGCCGGTGATCCTGGCTTACGCTCGCGGCGACGAGGCGGCGCGCGGCTTCTGGAAGGAAGCGATCGCAGGGCGGCGGGTCGCGGACGAGGATTTCGCCGAGGCGGTGCGGCTGGTGCAGGCTAGCCGGGCGGTGGACGACACGCTGGCGCGGGCGCGGCATTATGGGCAACGGGCGATCGACGCGCTGGGCGGGTTCGCCAATGGCGCGGCCAAGGATGCAATGGTCGAGGCAGTCGAGTTCGCCGTGGCGCGGGCTTACTGACGCGACCGCGGCGCAGAATTCAGTACGCTTCGATGCTCCCTTACAGGGGAGGATCGAGGCTGCGGCAACCGGCCCGGCCTCTGCCGAAGGCCGGTTGCTCGCCTAAAAACGCCTTATTCCTTTTCTTCGGTATCCGCCTCATCCTCGTCGTCTACGCCGAGCATGTCCTCTTCGTCATTGTCGAGCTGTTCCTCGATCGCTTCGACGATCAGGTCGAGCTGCTCGTAGCTGGCGGTGAACTCCAACGTCTCGCCGTCGTCATCCTCGAGGTGGAGGACGTAATCGCCTTCCGCGTCGGTGGTGATGGTGAACTGTGCAAGTGTGCGTGCTGCCATGATGTTCGCTCCTATCCTTCGATTGCGCCCAACCCGGGTTCGCGCAATTGGTTGCGCACGATGAGCGAGACTCTGCCGATCCACGCCGTGTTGCCCGCGCTGCTCGACGCGCTGCGCGCCGGTTCGAACGCCGTTCTGGTCGCGCCGCCGGGTGCGGGAAAGACGACGGCGGTGGCGCCTGCGCTGTTGCACGAGCCATGGTGTACGGGCGAAGTGCTGCTGCTGTCGCCCAGGCGGCTGGCGGCGCGCGCGGCGGGCGAGCGGATGGCGGCGCTGGCGGGCGAGCCCGTGGGACGGACCTTCGGCTATGCGACGCGGATGGACGCCAAGCGATCAGCGGCGACGCGGGTTACGGTGGTGACCGAAGGCATTTTCGTGAACCGCATCCAGGGCGACCCCGAGCTGGCGGGTGTGTCGGCGGTGCTGTTCGACGAAGTGCATGAGCGCAGCCTGGACAGCGATTTCGGCCTTGCGCTGGCGCTGGACGCGCAAGCCGGGCTGCGTCCCGATTTGCGGCTGGTGGCTATGTCGGCGACGCTGGACGGTTCACGCTTCTCCGGGCTGATGGGCGGGGCGCCGGTGGTGGAGAGCGAAGGACGATCCTACCCGCTGACGCTGAAGCATATCGGCCGGGCGGCGGAAGCGCGCATCGAGGATTCGGTGGCGGCGGCGATCCGCACGGCCTTGCGTGAGGAAAAGGGCGGCATCCTCGCCTTTCTGCCTGGCGTGGCGGAGATCGAGCGCACGGCGGAGCGGCTGGACATTCCGCCAGGCGCGGTGCTGCACCGGCTGCACGGCAGCCTGGAACCGGGGGCGCAGCGCGCGGCGATCGCGCCGGATTCGGAAGGACGGCGCAAAGTGGTGCTGGCGACGTCGATCGCCGAAACTTCGCTGACGCTGGATGGCATTCGGGTGGTAGTGGATTCGGGGCTGGCGCGGCGGCCGCGCTACGACCGCGCCGCAGGGATGACGCGGCTGGTAACCGAGCGGGCGAGCCAGGCTTCGGCGACGCAGCGCAGCGGGCGCGCGGCGCGGCAGGGACCCGGCGTCGCCTATCGGCTGTGGGAGGAAGCGGCGACGGCAGGGCTGCCGCGCTTCGACCCGCCCGAAATATTGGAGGCCGATTTGTCGGCGCTGACGCTCGACTGCGCCTTGTGGGGCGTGAGCGATCCGCGCCAACTCGCCTGGCTCGATCCGCCGCACGAGGCTGCGGTGACCGAGGCGCGCGCGCGGCTTGGCGTGCTGGAAGCGCTGGACGGCGACGGGCGGCCGACCGAGCATGGCAAGGCAATCGCACGGATGCCGCTGCCGCCGCGGCTGGGGCATATGCTGGTGCGCGCGGGCGAAATGGGGTTGGCGCGGACGGCGGCGGAAGTGGCGGTGCTGCTCGGCGAACGTGGGCTGGGCGGGAACGATGCCGATCTAGAGGCGCGGCTGCGGCGCTGGCGGAGCGAGCGCGGGCAGCGTGCGGAGAATGGGCGCCGGCTGGCCGAGCGGTGGAGCAAATTGGCTCCCCTCCCTGCAAGGGAGGGGTCCGGGGTGGGCGCGCGATCCGAAGGAGAGCGCTTGACTGCACCCGCAGGAGGCTCGCTGCGCTCGCCACCCACCCCCAGCCCGTCCCTTGGAGGGAGGGGAGAAGGTGTCGCCACCTGCATCGCGCTGGCCTTTCCGGATCGCGTGGCGAAGCGGCGGGATGGATCGGGCGAGACCTGGGCGTCGGTGGGCGGGCGCGGGTTCAAGCTCGATCCGACCTCCTCGCTCGCGCGCGCCGAGTGGCTGGCGGTTGCAGAGACCCAGGGAATGGCCGCGGGCGCGAGGATCCTGTCGGCGGTCGAGATCGACTTCGCAGATATCGAAACCCTGTTCGGCGCGCGCACGGAGACACGGCGCAGTGTGCGCTTCGATCCCGCCACCGGCCGTACCGAGGCTATGCGCGAGCGGCGGCTGGGTACGATCCGGCTGTCGAGCGGGCCGGACTCGGCGGCCGATCCGACGGAGATCGAAGCGGCGTTGCTGGAAGGCGTTCGCGAGCATGGGCTGGCGCTGCTGCCCTGGTCGGAGACGGCGCAGGCGCTACGAACCCGCGCAGCCTATGGCGGCTATGACGCGCTGTCGGATGCCGCGCTGATCGAGAGCCTGGACGAATGGCTGACGCCGCTGCTGGCGGGCAAGCGGCGGCTGGACGCCGTAGCGGCGGAGGGGCTGACTCAGGCCTTGCAGAACTTGCTGGGCTGGGAGGGCCAGCGCACGCTCGACCGGCTGGCACCCGCACGGCTGGAGACGCCGGCGGGGTCGAGCCATGCGATCGACTATAGCGCGGAGGGCGGACCGCGCGTCGAGATGCGCGTCCAGGCGCTGTTCGGGCTGGCGACGCATCCGACGATCGGCGACGGCGTGCCGCTGGTACTGAGCCTGACCTCGCCCGCCGGGCGGCCGATCCAGACCACGCGCGACCTACCGGGCTTCTGGGCGGGGAGCTGGGCGGCGGTCGCCAAGGAGATGCGCGGTCGCTATCCCCGCCACCCATGGCCCGATGACCCAGCCAATGCATCGGCCACGCTGCGCACGAAAAATGCGGATGCAAGACGCGCTTCCGCGCGTTAGAGCGGGCGTGATCATTGGAGGCCCCAAGTGAAGACCGCTCGTATCTTTCAGCGTCCCAAGAACTCGATGCAGTCGGGGCGCTCGCGCCTGGACGTGTGGATGCTCGAGCTCGAGCCGCTCAAGGCCCAGGAAGCCGACCCGCTGACCGGCTGGAACGGTGGCGGCGATGTGTCGAACCAGGTGCGCATCACCTTCCCGACGCTGGACGAGGCGACCGCCTATGCCGAGCGTGAAGGCTATGCGTTCCACGTCGTGCCAGCCCCCGAGCGCAAGCTGAAGCTGCAGGCCTACGCGGATAATTTCCGGTAAGCTCTGATCTTCCCTTTTTGGGGAGGATCCGCGTTCTTCTTTCGTTTCCCCGCATTTGAGCCGGGTCCCGCTGCCTTAACCTGCAGAAGAAGCGGAATCCGGCTCAAGGCCGGGATGACACCGAATTTGCCTGAGCTTCATTGCTTGGGGCGTATACCTCTACAGGCTTCGCTAGTCCCCCTCCCCAGGGAGGATTTCAGAGGCGGAGCAGGTCGCCTGCAAGCAACAGCAGCATCTTCACGTCCATGCCGAAGCCTTCGGCGCGCTTCTGGGCGACGAACGTCGAGATCTCCGCCATCGGCACGCGGTGGACGTTGATGTCCTCCTCGTCGACGCCGCCGCCTTCGCCGATCTTCGACAAGCCGGTGGCGCGGACCAGGTAGAAGCTTTCGCTCACCATGCCGGGCGATGCGTAGAACTCGCCAAGATCCTCGACTTCCGCGCAGGTATAGCCGGTCTCTTCTTCCAGCTCGCGGCGCGCAGCGCTTTCCACCGTGTCGGTGTCGTGCTCGTCGCCGATCAGCCCGGCGGGCAACTCGAGGCACCGCTTGCCGAGCGGCACGCGGTATTGGTCGACGAGCAGGATATGATCGTCCTCGTCTATCGCGACGATGACCGTCGCCTTGATGCCACGTGCGCGGGAAACGAACTCCCAGCTGCCCTGGCGCTTGGCCTGGATCCACTTTCCTTCCCAGGCGATCTCGACAGGCTCTTCGCTCATAGCTCGATCAAACGGTCGGGAAGCTCGTTGGTGTCGCCTTCGCTGCGCGGGAAATGCTGTGCGAGGATGGCGCCGATCTGCTCCACCGCCGCGGCCATGCCGTCACCGGGCCGGCCGTCTTTCACGTCGGCGATCAACGCGGCCATGGCGGCGCCCCAGATTTCCGGCTCCACGCGGCCATGGATCGCCTCGTCGGCGATGATCTCGGCCTGGTGCTCGGCGAGGCTGAGGTAGAGCAGCACGCCGGTCGACGCCTTGGTGCGCTTCTCGGCGGCTGTGCGGAACAGCTTCATCGCGGCGCGGTGGACCCGGCGCGCCTTGGTGGCGCGCGGGGTCAGCAGCATGCGGACGCCGTCGAGCGCCAGCAGCAGCCGCGCGGCGAGAAACGTCACCGCCATCAGCAACAGCGCGAAGGTCAGGTACCAGCGCGGCGGCGTGTCCGACCACGCGTCGATCAGGTGGGAGTGAAGCCATTCCACCGGGCTCGGCACCCAGGCGAGCAGCGCCAGCACCAGCAGCATCGCCAGCACCGTCCAGTGCAGCGCGACATCGTGATAGGCATCGGAGCGCCCCGCCACTACCGTGACGATCTCGCCATCAGTGGACAGTTCTGCCCGTGTTACCGCGGAAGTGACGCGGCTATGATCGGCCTCGCTCAATCGCATCGTCACCAACTCCCCGAAGCGCCGCCGCCGCCGAACGATCCGCCGCCACCCGAGAAGCCGCCACCGCCGCCTCCGCCGCCCCAGCCGCCACCATCACCGCCGCCCCAGCCCGAGCCGCCGCCACGGCTCATCTCGCTGGCGATGCTCCACAGGATGATCGGCAGCGCGCCGCCGTCACCCCCGCCGCGATAGCGCCGGGCGCCGCGGCGACCACGCCCACGGAACAGCATGGGAAGGATGACGAAAACCAGGATCACGCCCCAGAATACCAGCCCCCAGGGGACGCCGCCGCCGCTGCTGCGCGTCTGCCGCGGGGCCGCCTTGGCCTGTTTCTGCGTCTCTTGCTGGGCGCGCTGCTCGGCGGCCTCGAGCGGCAGCTTCATCTGCTCGCCGATCGCCTGCGCGCCGGCTACTACGCCGCCACCCAGGTCGCCGGCCTTGAAGCGCGGAATGATCTGTTCGGTGATGATCGCGTTCGACAGCGCGTCGGTCATGATCGGTTCGAGACCGTAGCCGACCTCGATGCGGACCTTGCGTTCGGCCGGAGCGACGATCAGCACGATGCCGTTGTTCGCCTCCGACTGGCCGATCTTCCAGGCGCGGCCAAGTCGATAGCCGTAATCGGCGATATCATAGCCGCCGAGATCCGGAATGGTCGCGACGACGAACTGACGCGACGAGGCCTGTTGGACCTGTTCGGAGAGCTGCGTGATCTGCGCCTCCTGCTCCGGCGAGAGCAGGTTGGCGGCATCGACCACGCGACCCGTCAGCTTGGGAAAGCTCTGCGCCTGCGCCGCGAGCGGCAGCAGGAGCAGGCTGAGGACGAACGCAAACGCGCGGTGGATGGTCACGCTGTTTCCTTTGATCCCGAGACGCGGGATCAGTTGGTGTTCCCGAAGTCCACCGTCGGCGCGGTGTCGGCGCCCGCCTTGGCCTGGAACGGCGTCATCGGCTTGGCACCGTAGAAGATCTTCGCGCCGACCGCGTCGGGGAAGGTGCGGATGCGGGTGTTATAGGCCTGCACCGAGCCGTTATAGTCGCGGATCGAGATCGCGATGCGGTTCTCGGTGCCTTCCAGCTGCGACATCAGCGTCTTGAAATTGTCCTGGCTCTGCAGCTGCGGATATGCCTCCTGCAGCCGCTGGAGCGACAGCGACAGACCGTTCTGCGCCTGGTTGAACGCCGACATCTTGGCTGGATCGGTCAGGTCGTCGCCGGTCACCTGGACTTGCGTTGCGCGGGCGCGGGCGCTGACCACGTCGTTGAGGATCTTGCCCTCGGATCCCGCGGCACCCTTTACCGTCGCGACCAAGTTGGGGATCAGGTCGGCGCGGCGCTGGTAGTTGGTCTGGACATCGGCCCATTTCGCCTTGGCTTCTTCCTCGGCGGTGGGAACGCTGTTGAGGCCGCAGCCCGCCAGCAGGATGGCGGGAACAAGCGCGGTCGCAGCACGAAACTTCATCGGGTAAGATCCTCCAACCCAGTTGAGGCCCTTAGATGGGGCCGGTGTCTTATACGGCAAGAACACTGGAGCCCGAAAGCGAAATCGGACATGTAACGAACCGCAGGACAGTGGACGGGAGAATGGACGGCATGTGGAAGGAGTTCCGAACCTTCATCGCGCGCGGCAACGTGCTCGACCTCGCGGTAGGCGTGATCATCGGCGCCGCGTTCGGCACGATCACCAAGTCGCTGACCGACGACCTGATTATGCCACTGGTCGGCTGGGCCTTCGGCGGGTTCGATTTTTCGAGCTACTTCATTCGCCTGGGACCAATCCCGGCGAGCTATGCCGGATCCCCGGATAATTACGCCGCGCTCAAGGCGGCGGGCGTGCCGCTGTTCGGCTTCGGCCAGTTCACCACCGTGGTGATCAACTTCTTGATCCTGGCGTTCATGGTCTTCCTGCTGGTGCGCGGCGTCAACCGAGCGATCCGCGTCGTCGAGCATGAGAAGGCTGCGGGCGACGCCGCACCGGTCCCCGAGCCCGAGGAGGTGAAGCTCCTGCGCGAGATTCGCGACGCGCTCAAGCAGCGCAACGACGCGGCTTAGGCGGCGGCGAGCTCCGTGGCGGTGGCGTCGGCCAGGCTGGTGCCGTCGAGGATGCGCGCGGTCTCGTCCCGCACGCGCGACATGGCGATGCGGATGGCGCAGGTCGCTTCGTCCTTGCAGTCGTTGCACGCGCGGTAGGCGGTACGGCTGACGCAGGGGACCAGCGCCAACGGCCCCTCGATCACGCGGATGATCTCGCCCAGCGAGATGAGGTGCGGCGCGCGGGCGAGGCGGTATCCGCCCATCTTGCCGCGCGTCGAGAGCAGGAACCCGGCATCGCGCAGATCGGCGAGGATCAGTTCGAGGAACTTGCGCGGCACCGTCGCCCCGGTGGCGATCCGGTTCATCGCGGTGGGCGCGGTGACAGGCTGCTCCGCCAGGAACAGCATCGCGCGGAGCGCGTAGCGGGAACGCTGCGTCAACATGGTGCTTCCCCATGGCAAGTGAATGCGATTCTGTGAAGGGCCGTAGCAATGCACGACTGGCCTTTTCATGAACCGAAACAGCCCCTATATGCCTTCTTGCCGGGCTTGCTCGGCTATGGGGATAAACGAAGGCGTACAATAGGCGCAGCGGACCCGGGGGCGGTACCCGGCGGCTCCACCATAATCCTCGAGCGATCGGGGTTCATGACGGGGCCGAACTAGGATCGACGTGTGTTGAAAAGCGCCATCTATCTCTCAGCGTGGGCCACTGTGACGGTCTGAAACACAAGTGCCAACGATAACGAAGCACTCGCTATTGCGGCGTAACCCCAAGGCTTAACGGCCTAAGGTTATTCTAAAATGCGCGGTTGGACCGCACCGGGCAACAGAAGCGGATTCCAGCGGTACGGGGAGCACCGGGCAACAGAAGCTCCCCACTCAGCCAACATTCGGTTCGACCCTCGAGGTGCAGGCGCTCTGAAGTGCCGCCTTCTCGACGGCATCGCAGCTGGCCCCGGCTTTCGCCGGGGAGCCAGCCGTGGATATGCCTGGCCTGCTTTACGCCGCCGCGAGGGGCTGTGCGCCTTCGTCGACGTCGGGTGACTCCTCGGCATCCACGCCCGCTTCCAGCGCGGCTTCGTCGCGGGCCAGCGCGTCGGCGTCCTCGGCGCGGATGCCGAAGCGGGCCGCCACGTCGGGAGCGAAGCGAAGCAGATCGGGGCGCAGCTTCAAAAGGCTGAGATCCTTCGACTTGCCTTCCATCATCACATCGAACTCCAGCCCCTGCGCCATCCGCATGAAGGTGGCGAATTCGAACGGGTTGGTGAAATCCGAATGGCCGGTCCAGATCGGCGGGCGGAGCACGGTGCGCGTGCGCGCCTTGGTCCCCGCCGCGGCGCGCTGCTTGTCGGTGAGCTTCTGCTTGATCTCGCGCAGCTCGGTGCGCGGCGAGGAGAAGTGGATCTTGGGACGCACGCCCTGCGGCCAACTGGCGAGGAAGCGCTCGAGCGTGTCGCGGATGTCGAGCCGTTCGGGATTGAGGCACCAGAAATGCTGATAGTCGAAGATCAGCGGCACGCCGGTGCGCTCGTGGATCCACAGCACGTCGGCGGCGGAGAAGCGGATGTCGTCATTCTCGAGCACCAGCCGGCGGCGGACATGCTCGGGGCATTGCTCCCAACCCTCGATCCAGCGCGCGCGGCTTGCGGCGTGGTCGCCATAGACGCCGCCGACATGCGTCACCATCACCGCCTCTGGCCCGCACTCCATCCGATCGAGCATCTCGGCCTGGCTCGACAGATCCCAGATGCTCTTGGCGGTGAGCTTGGGATCGGGCGAATTGAGCAGCACATATTGCGAGGGGTGGAAGGACAAGCGGATGTCGAAGTCGCGCGCCTTGGCGCCCAAGGCGCGGAGTTCGGCATCGCTCTCCGCCACCTGATTGTGGAATTGCGGCAGATCGGGGTGCGTGGCGTACGGCGCGAGATCCGACGACAGCCGGTACATGTCGAGCTGATGCGCGTGGAGATAGTCGAGGATCCGATCGACTTGCTCGAGCGAATATTTGAGATGCGGCCCGTTCTGCCAACGGCGCGTGTCGTTGCTCTTGAGCTCGGGCTTTCCTATCACCTTGACGGGAAAGCCCAAGCGGAGCGGGCGGGCCGGAAGTGCTGTCGATTCAACCATGTGCGGCCGAACGCGCGAGGCGCGGCTTAGTCGCGCCTGCGCAGCCAGGACAGGCCGGTGGCCGCGGCGATCAGCGCCACCCCTGCCCCGGCCTTGCCCCGCTTGCGGACCATCGACAGGCCGAATCCGGCGAGCCCGGTGGTGAGCCAGCCGACCTTGGGCAGGCCCGAGATGCGCGCCGCCCGCACCGCTGCCCGCCCGGCGACGAAGCCGGTGCCGGGGGTTTCGCGGGCGGGCGGGGCAGCGCTGGACATGCGCGCGAACGGCACGACGGGGATTGGCGCGGGCTTTGCCGGCACGGCGGGCTCGGGATCGGGGATCTTCGGCGCTAGGCCAGTGCCTTCGGGCTTGGGATCGCCGTCTCCGGCGACGTGATCGGCGACCCAGGCGCGCCGCGCGCCCATCGGCCGCTCGGCGCCCGTCGTGGTGTCTTCGGTGGTCTGGTGCTCGAGCTCGGAATTGAGCTCGGCGCCGAACAGCAGGACGTAGGACGCCAAATAGAGGAAGGTCAGCAGCGCCACGACGGCGCCCAGCGAGCCATAGGTCGCATCGAACTTGGCGACGTAGCGGACATAGGCGCCGAAGCCGAGGGTGAGGCCCAGCCACAATATGGCGGAGAAGAGCGAGCCGGCAGTGAGCCAGGTCCACTTCGCCTTGCTGCGCGAGGGGCCGAAGCGATAGAGCGCCGCCGCGGCGGCTGCCCCGGCCAGGGTGAGCAGCACATAGGTGACGATCGTGCCGACGACGGGCAGCGCGCTGGCATCATAGTGCATCAGCCGGCCCAGCGTGGCGAGCGCGGCAAGCGCCAGCGCGGCGAGGATCGCGGCGACCACCGCCGCGGCGGTGAGCGCCAGCGCGGTCAGGTTGACCATGACGAAGCTGCGCTTCTCATGCTCCTCATACGCGATGTTGAGCGCCGTGATCACTGCCCCGGCGCCGTTGCGCGCACCGAAGATCGCGATCCCCAGCGCGATCAGCGCGCCCATGCCCTTCTTGCCGTCCGACGACTGGACCAATTGCATCAGCTGCTCGCCGATGGTTTCCGCGACGTCGGCCGGCACCATCGACGTCAGTGCCTGCATGTCCTTCATCACCGCCTGCGGATCGGCGAAGATGCCATAACAAAGCACGATCGCGGCAAGCGTCGGCGCGAGCGCGAGGAACCCGTAAAAGGCGACGCCCGCGGCGATCAGGCCGACATTGTCGTCCGAGGATTCCTTCCACGTCCGGACCGCGACCTGCTTCCAGCCGGCGAGCGGCATCTTCCAGGGACTCGTGGCGTCCCTTCCCTTGGCATCCATTCCTAGCCCCTGTTAGGTGCGGCGGCTTGCCGCCTAGGCGGACATAGCGCGCCTGGGGGCTGGACGTTCCGGAGGGCGGGATCTTCAATCCTCCCGTGCTAGGGGAAGCGGCGTGCGGAGCGCCGTGGCGCTGCTTCGGGCGGGGATACCCCTCCGTCAGCCCTGTGGGCTGCCACCTCCCCTTGCGGGGGAGGATTGCACAGAAAAGGGGCCCGGTTTCCCGGGCCCCTTCCTGTTTCCGTTTGAAGCGGACGCTTAGTCGTCGTTGCCGGTGAGGAACGAGGGCAGGCCGATATTCTCGCCGCCTTCTTCCTTGCCGCCTTCCGAACGCTCGCGACGCGGGCCACGATCTCCGCGGCCTTCGCCGCGGGGACCGCGATCACCACCCTCGCGGGGTGCGCGATCGCCGCCTTCGCTGCGCGGACCACGGTCACCGCCGCCTTCGCGACGCGGACCACGATCGCCACCACGGCCGCCGTCACGACGACGATCGCCGCCTTCGCTGCGCGGGCCACGATCGCCGCCGCCGCTGCGGCCGCCTTCGCGCCCACCTTCACGGTCGCCGCGCGGCTCGCGTGCAGGACGGGTGTCCTCCAGCTCTTCGCCGGTTTCCTGATCGACGACGCGCATCGACAGGCGAACCTTGCCGCGCGGATCGATCTCGAGGACCTTGACCTTCACTTCCTGGCCTTCCGACACGACGTCGGTCGGCTTCTCGACACGCTCGTTCTTCATTTCGGAGACGTGGACGAGACCGTCCTTGCCGCCCATGAAGTTCACGAAAGCACCGAAATCGACGATGTTGACGACCTTGCCGTTATAGACCTTGCCGACTTCGGCCTCTTCGACGAGGCCCTTGATCCAAGCGATCGCCGCTTCGATCTGTGCCGGATCCGAGGACGAGACCTTGATCACGCCTTCGTCGTCGATGTCGACCTTGGCGCCGGTGGTGGCGACGATCTCGCGGATTACCTTGCCGCCGGTACCGATCACTTCACGGATCTTCGACTTGTCGATCGAGAAGGTCTCGATGCGCGGTGCGTGCGCCGAGAGCTCCGAACGAGTCTCACCCAGTGCCTTGGCCATTTCGCCCAGGATGTGGATGCGGCCGTCCTTGGCCTGGCTCAGCGCGACCTTCATGATCTCTTCGGTGATGCCGGCGATCTTGATGTCCATCTGCATCGTGGTGATGCCTTCGGCCGTGCCTGCAACCTTGAAGTCCATGTCGCCGAGGTGATCCTCGTCGCCGAGGATGTCGCTGAGGACCGCAAAGTCCTTGCCCTCGAGGATCAGGCCCATCGCGATGCCCGCAACGGGTGCCTTGATCGGCACGCCGGCGTCCATCAGCGACAGCGAACCGCCGCACACCGTCGCCATCGACGACGAGCCATTGCTCTCGGTGATATCCGAGGTCAGGCGGATCGTGTAGGGGAATTCTTCCTTGGTGGGCAGCACGCCGTGCAGCGCACGCCACGCCAGCTTGCCATGGCCGACTTCGCGGCGGCCCGGCGCGCCGAAGCGGCCGACTTCACCGACCGAATAAGGCGGGAAGTTATAGTGCAGCATGAAGTGCTGGTAGGACAGGCCACCCAGACCGTCGATCATCTGCTCGGCGTCGCGGGTGCCGAGCGTGCAGGTCGCGATCGTCTGAGTCTCGCCACGCGTGAACAGAGCGGAACCGTGGGCGCGCGGCAGGAAGTGCGTTTCCGCCTCGATCGGACGGACCGTCTTGGTGTCGCGGCCGTCGATGCGGCGGCCTTCCTTGAGGATCGCCGTGCGGACGATGTCGGCCTCGAGCTTCTTCACCAGCTTGAGGCTGGCGAGATAGGCCTGGGGATCGCTGTCCTTGAGATCGGCCATGCCTTCGCGGGCCTTGGTGCGTGCCGCATTGATCGCGGTCTGGCGCTGCTGCTTGTCGGTCAGCTTGTAGGCTGCCTCGAGATCCTTGCCGATCAGCTTCTTGAGCTTGGCCTTCACTTCGACCTTGTCGTCCTGGGTCTTGAGTTCCCAAGGCTCCTTGGCGGCCTGCTCGGCGAGCTGGATGATCGCATCGATCACGCGCTGCGATTCGCGGTGCGCGAACATCACGGCGCCCAGCATGACTTCTTCCGAAAGCTCCTTGGCTTCGGATTCGACCATCATCACTGCGTCGTGCGTTGCGGCGACGACGAGGTCCAGAAGACCGGCATCGACCTGCTCGTCGGTGGGGTTGAGGATATAATCGGTGCCGTCATAGCCGACGCGCGCGGCGCCGATCGGACCCATGAAGGGCACGCCCGACAGCGTCATCGCTGCCGAAGCGGCGACCATCGCGAGGATGTCCGGCTCGTTCTCGCCGTCATAGGACAGGACCTGCGCGATGCAGTTGATCTCGTTGTAGAAGCCCTCGGGGAAGAGCGGGCGGAGCGGACGATCGATGAGGCGGGAAACCAGCGTTTCCTTCTCGGTCGCGCCGCGCTCGCGCTTGAAGAAGCCGCCGGGGATACGACCCGCGGCCGAGAACTTCTCCTGATAGTGAACGGTCAGCGGGAAGAAGTCCTGGCCTTCCTTCACCGACTTGGCGGCAGTCACGGCGCAGAGCACCACGGTCTCGCCCAGCGTTGCGATGACGGCGCCATCGGCCTGGCGGGCAACCTTGCCCGTTTCGAGGGTCAGCGTCTTGCCGCCCCACTCGATCGATACGGTTTTCTTGTCGAACATAGATTTTCCTTCACTCCCGCTGCCCGATGCGAGCGGGGGCCTATTTGGTCGAGCCGATAGTGGCTCGTGGGGACCAGCCGAATTGCCGCTCCCCTTTGTGCCCCCGCAATGGGGGACAATCCGGCGATAAAGCGCCGAAATGACAAAAAGGCGACCCGAGGGCCGCCTTTCCGGTTACTTGCGAAGGCCGAGCTTGCCGATCAGATCGGTGTAGCGGGCCTGATCCTTCTTGCGAAGATAATCGAGGAGGCTGCGGCGCTTGTTGACCATCAGCAGCAGACCGCGGCGCGAATGATTGTCCTTCGCGTGGGTCTTGAAGTGCTCGGTCAGGTTCACGATGCGCTCGGTGAGGATCGCGATCTGAACTTCGGGGCTGCCGGTGTCACCGCTCTCGCGGCCATGTTCGGTGATAAGCGCTTCCTTGCGCTCTGCCGTGATCGTCATAGGCTTTCCTTCGACATCGTTCTACAGATTGAAACCGCGGACGACCCGGACCTCTCCGGAGCGGACCTCCACCAGCGCCACCGGGATTTCCCCGGAACAGCCGAAGTATTGGCCCTCGTCAGCGTGTATCCCGGCCAGAACCCGCCCCTGTCGGAGCAGCCCTGCCTGGTCGGGGGTGAGGGATAGAGCCGGGATGTCGTCCAGCCCCGCCCTCAACGGCAGGAGTATGCGTTCAAGCTGCCGCGCCTTAGCGGTATCGGCCAATTTGTCCAGCGGAATCGCGGATCCCAGCGTGAACGGGCCGGCCTTGATGCGGCGGAGCATGGTGACGTGGCCGACGGTGCCGAGCGCGAGCGCGATGTCGCGGGCGAGGCTGCGGATATAGGTGCCCTTGGAGACATGGGCGGTGAGGGTGATTTCACGCAATTCCTCCCCGGCACGGGGAGGGGGACCATGCGGAGCATCGGGGAGGGGGTTTTCCCCAGGCGACTCCCTTGTGGAGCGCCCCCTCCACCCCTCGCCTTCGGCGAGCGGTCCCCCTCCCCGTACCGGGGAGGAATGAAGAGCATATATCGTCACGCTGCGGCTCGGGAGCACGACGTCCTCACCGGCGCGGGCGAGGTCGTAGGCGCGCTCGCCGTCGACCTTGAGCGCGGAATAGGCCGGGGGGACCTGCTCGATCGGGCCGGTGAAGCGCGGCAGGACGGCTTCGACCTGCGCCAGCGTCGGACGCACCGGGGATGCGGCGATCTCCACCCCCTCAAGGTCGAGCGTGTCGGTCTGCACCCCAAACGCAATCGTGAAGTCGTAGACCTTGTCGCTGTCGAGCATGCGGCCGGCGAGCTTGGTCGCCTCGCCGACTGCGATCGGCAGCACGCCGGTCGCCAGCGGATCGAGCGTGCCGCCATGCCCGACCTTGAACTTGCCATAGCCGCCGTCGCGCAGCGCGCGCTTGACCGCGCTCACCCCCTGAGTGGAGCCGAGCCCCAGCGGCTTGTCGAGAATGATCCATCCATGCATCGCCCGGCGCCTATCGGAGCCGGCGGCGCGGCGCTACCGCGACGTGCGGCCCATGCGCTGCATGAAATGCTGGCGGCACAAGGCGACATAGCGCTCATTGCCGCCGATCTGCTTTTGCTCGCCTTCGCGGATCGCGCGGCCATAATCGTCGACGCGCAGGTTCATCGTCGCCTTGCGCCCGCATTCGCATACCGACTTGATCTCGATGAGCGCGTCGGCGAGCGCGAGCAATTCGGCCGAGCCGGGGAACAGCGCCCCCTGAAAGTCAGTGCGCAGGCCGTAAGCGAGCACCGGAATATCATCCTCGTCGCACAGCGCCGCCAATTGATGCACCTGTTGCGCGGTCAGGAACTGCGCCTCGTCCACCAGCACGCAGGCGAGCGGCGTCTGGAAATGCGCATCCTGGGCGATGGTCTGAAGGTCGGTCTCGCTGTCGAACGGCACCGCCGCCGCTTGGATTCCGAGCCGCGAATCGATCACGCCTTTCCCGCCGCGATCATGCACCCCGGCGGTGAACAGCAGCGTCCGCATACCGCGTTCGCGATAATTGAAGTCGGCCTGGAGCAGCGTGGTCGATTTGCCCGCGTTCATCGAGGCGTAGTAGAAATAGAGCTTGGCCATGCGAGGCTCCTAGGCGCAGCGGCTGCGTCTGTCAGTCCTGCGCCTCTTCGCCCAGATCCTGTGCGACCTTGGGATCGCGCAGCAGCTTGTCGATATGGCTGCCCTCGTCGAAGCTTTCGTCGGCCAGGAACTTGAGCTTGGCCGCGTACTTCATCTTCACGCGGGCCGCGACCTCGCGCTGAAGATAGGCGGTGTTGGTCCGAAGCGCCTTGAGCACCGCTTCCTCGTCCTTGCCGAGCAGCGGCTTCACGAACGCCGTGGCGTGGCGCAAATCCGGCGACATCCGCACTTCGGTGACGGACACCATGTGCTTGGCCAGCACATCGTCATGCACGTCGCCGCGCTGGAGGATTTCGGACAGAATATGGCGCACCTGTTCGCCGACCTTGAGCAGGCGGACGGAGCGGGTTTCAGTGGTCTCGGCGTGTTTCATTCTTCAGACTCCCTCTCCCCTTCAGGGGAGAGGGCTGGGGAGAGGGGCAGTTCCGCACTGCCTGACTTGCCCCTCTCCCGCCTTCGCTTCGCTCGGCACCCTCTCCCCGCAAGCGGAGAGAGGGAAAAATTAGAGCGTGCGTTCGCGCATCTCGACTTCGAAGGTCTCGAGATAGTCGCCCGCCTTGATGTCGGTGAAGTTCTGCGTGAACGTCACACCGCATTCAAGGCCTGCGCGCACTTCGGCGACATCGTCCTTGAAGCGCCGCAGCGAGGCGATCTCACCCTGGTAGATGATGACATCGTTGCGCGTGATGCGCGCCTTGAGCGCCTTGCGGATGATGCCCTCGGTGACCAGCAGACCGGCCGCCTTGCCGTGCTTGCCGGCGGAGAACACTTCCTTGATCTCGGCGCGGCCGACCACGGTTTCAAACGCTTCCGGCCCGAGCTGCCCGGCCATGCCGGCGCGGATCTCGTCGGTGAGATCGTAGATCACGTCATAATATTTGAACGCGACCTTCTGACGCTCGGCGATCTCGCGTGCCTTGGCGTTCGGACGGACATTGAAGCCGATGATCGGCGCGCCGCTGGCACCCGCCAGCGTCACGTCGCTCTCGGTGATGCCGCCGACGCCCGAATGGAGCACGCGCGCACGGATCAGATCGGTCGAGATCTTGTTGATCGCCGCGACGATCGCCTCGACCGTGCCCTGGGTATCCGCCTTGACAACCAGCGGATATTCCATCGCCTGCTTCTCCTTCAGCGCCGAGAACATGCTCTCGAGGCTGGCGGGGGCATTGGTGGTGCGCTTCTGGAGCGCGACGCCCTGGCGATATTCGGCCACTTCGCGGGCACGGGCTTCGTTCTCGACGACCTGGAGCGGATCACCCGCCATCGGCACGCCGGAGAGACCCAGCACCTCGACCGGCATCGCCGGACCCGCTTCCTTGATCTGGCGACCCTTGTCGTCGACCAATGCGCGGACCTTGCCGCTTTCGGCACCGACGACGAACACGTCGCCGACACGCAGCGTGCCGCGGTTTACGAGAACCGTCGCGACCGGGCCGCGGCCCTTGTCGAGCTTGGCTTCGATCACCGTGCCCTCGGCCTCACGGTCGGGGTTGGCGCGCAGTTCGAGCAGTTCGGCCTGAATCTGGATCTTCTCGATCAGCTCGTCGAGACCCATCTTCTTGAGCGCGGAGACTTCGACGTTCTGGACGTCGCCGCCCATTTCCTCGACCACCACTTCATGCTCGAGCAGACGCTCGCGCACGCGCTGCGGATTGGCGCTGTCGAGGTCGACCTTGTTGATCGCCACGATCATCGGCACGCCAGCCGCCTTGGTGTGATTGATGGCCTCGATCGTCTGCGGCATCAGCCCGTCATTCGCGGCCACCACCAGCACGACGATGTCGGTGACATTGGCACCGCGTGCGCGCATCTCGGTGAAGGCTTCGTGACCCGGCGTGTCGAGGAAGGTGATCTTCGACTTGTCCTTCAGCGTGACCTGATAGGCGCCGATATGCTGGGTGATGCCACCGGCCTCGCCGCGCACCACATCGGTGCCGCGCAGCGCGTCGAGCAGCGAGGTCTTGCCGTGATCGACGTGACCCATGATCGTCACCACCGCCGGACGCGGCTGCAGCTTGTCGTCGGCTTCCACGACCGTGTCTGCCTGGATATCGACGTCGCTTTCGCTCACGCGCTGGATGTTGTGGCCGAACTCGGTCACCAGCAGCTCGGCCGTGTCCTGGTCGATCGTCTGATTGATCGTGACGGGCATGCCCATCTTGAACAGCGCCTTCACCAGGTCGCTGCCCTTTTCGGCCATACGGTTGGCGAGTTCCTGAACGGTGATCGCGTCCGGCACCACGACGTCGCGGACCTGCTTGATCTGCGGCTCGCGCGGGCCACCGAAGTGACGGCGGTTTTCCTTGTCGCGGGCGCGCTTGAGCGCCGCGAGGCTGCGGGCGCGGGCACCATCGTCGCCGCCCAGGGCGCGCGTGACGGTGAGCTTGCCTGACTGGCGGCGGTCGTCACCCTTGCGGTCGCGCTGCTGCGGACGCGCGGGCTCGGGCCCACGGCGCGGCGGCAGGCCACCACCCACTGCAGAGCCAGCGACGCCGGGGCGCGCGGCCCCGGCGGCCGGAGCGGCGCCGGCGGGACGCTGCTGCGCCGGCTGCGCCTGCTGCGCAGGTGCGGGCTCAGGCGCTGGCTTGGGCTGCGGCCGGGGGATTTCCGGGCGCTGCACGGGCGTGAACCGGCGCGGCGCGGGCAGCGACGGATCGAGCTGGAGGGTAACCGGACGCGGCGGTGCCGCGGGTACGGGCGCCGGAGCGGGCTTGGGCTTGGGCGCGGGCGTCGGTGCCGCCACAGGCGCAGGCGCCGGAGTCGCAGCGGGTGCTGGCGTCGCTACGGGCTCGGCGGCAGGCGCCGGCGCAGCTTCGACCACGGGCGCAGGCGCGGGAGCGAGCTCCTCCGACTTGGGCTCGGGCGCGGCTGCCTGGGGAGCCTGGGCGGCCTCGGCCTCGGCGCGGGCACGCTCTTCGGCGGCGCGGCGCTGTGCCTCGATAGCCTCGGTACGCGCGCGTTCCTCTCGGCGGCGCGCCTCTTCCTGCGACTGCATGCGCTGGTCGTCGGCTTCGCGCAGCAGGCGCGCCTGACGCTCCTGTGCCGTTTCGTTGGAGACAGGCGGACGCGGCGCGGGCGCGGGAGCGCGCGGCGCCTCAGGCGCGGGCGCTGCGGCAACCGGCTCGGGAGCCGCTGCCTGCGTCTGTTCTTCCTGTGCAGGCCCGCCCTGCGGACCCAGCACGCGGCGCCGCTTCACTTCCACGACCACGGTGTTCGAGCGGCCATGGCTGAAGCTCTGCTTCACCTTGCCCGTCTCGACCGTGCGCTTCAGGCCCAGCGGCTGGCGCATGCCAAGTTTCGGCTTTTCGTTGTCGGAGTCGCTCATGCGGGCCTTCAAAATCCTTCAGTCAGTCGTTCGTCTTGCGGCGCACCCTGCGGCAGCGCCGATGCGCCCTGCGAACCGGATTCGCAAGCGCTGGAGCCGAGATCGGGTCCGATAAAATGCAGCCATCGGTCGAGCACGTCGCTCACCCGCCTGGCGGCTTTGGCGTCTGTCACGCCGGCGTGTACCACATTTTCGCGGCCCAGCGCCAAGGACAATATGGTGCGTGGGAGCGGCAATGTTAAGCCCCTCTTCCCCGAACCTTCCGCGTCCGAGCCAACACGCCATGCCTGGGCGAGCTTGCCCGCCCCGTCGGCGCCGGCGTCGCTGGCGTGCAGCAACAGGTGAAGCTGGCCCGAACGCGCCGCGTTCTGGATGCGCTCGCCGCCTATCGCGACATGCCCGGCCTTGAACTCCAGGCCCAACCGGTCGAGTAACTGGCGCTCCAGCTGCGCGGCGATGCGGGCGCCCAGATCTTCCGGAATGCGCAGCTCGCCGGTCTTGAACGCGCGGGACAGCGCGCCCTTGAGCTTGCCCTTGGCCTGTGCCGCATCGAGCTCGGCCCGAGCCACGCCGATCCAGGCGCCGCGGCCCGGCGCCTTGGCGCGGACATCGGGCAGCACTTCGCCGTCCGGCGACAAGGCGAGCCGAATCAGCCCCTCACGCGGCGATTCCTCGCGCGCCAGGATGCAGGTGCGAATGGGATCACTCATCCATGCCCCTCCCTTGCAAGGGAGGGGTTCGTTGGAATGCCGCTACTACGCGAGCCGTATCATTGTTCGGATTCCGCAACAGCGTCCTCCGTAGCTTCGGGCGCTTCGTCCGCGAACCAGTGTGCGCGGGCGGCCATGATGATCTCGTTGCCCTGCTCGTCCGACAGGCCGTATTCGGCGAGGATCCCGCCCTTGTCCTCGGCCCGTTCGGAGCGCTGGCTGTCGTTGCCGCGACGGCGCGGCTCGGCGCGCTTCTTGGCAACTAGCTCGTCGGTGGCAAGGTCGGCCAGGTCGTCGAGCGTCTTGATGCCCGCCTTGCCCAGCGTGACCAGCATCGCTTCGGTCATGTAGGGGATGGTCGCCAGATCGTCCTCGACGCCCAGGCCGCGGCGCAGTTCGCGATTGGCTTCCTCGCGGCGGTCGAGCGCTTCCTGCGCGCGGCTCTGCAGCTCCTGGCCGAGTTCCTCGTCAAAGCCTTCGATGCTCGCGATCTCGGCGAGCTCGACATAGGCGACTTCCTCGAGGCTCGAAAAGCCCTCGGCGACCAGCAGCTGGGCCAGCGTCTCGTCGACGTCCAGCTCGTTCTGGAAGCTCTCGGAATTCTGGACGAACTCCTGCTGACGCTTTTCGCTCGCGTCGGTCTCGGTCAGGATGTCGATCGCCTTGGCGGTCAGCTGGCTGGCGAGACGGACATTCTGGCCGCGACGGCCGATGGCGAGGCTCAGCTGGTCGTCGGGAACGACCACTTCGATGCGGTCCTCTTCCTCGTCGATCACCACGCGCGCGACGTTGGCCGGCTGGAGCGCGTTCACCACGAAGGTGGCGGTGTCGGGCGACCAGGGGATGATGTCGATCTTCTCGCCCTGCATCTCCTGCACGACGGCCTGCACGCGGCTGCCCTTCATGCCGACGCAGGCGCCGACCGGATCGATCGAGGAGTCGTGCGAGATGACGCCGATCTTGGCGCGCGAGCCCGGGTCGCGGGCAGCTGCCTTGATCTCGATGATGCCGTCGTAGATCTCGGGCACTTCCTGCGCGAACAGCTTCTTCATGAAGTCGGGATGCGCGCGGCTGAGGAAGATCTGCGGGCCGCGGTTCTCGCGGCGGACGTTGAGCACGACCGAGCGGACGCGGTCGCCGACGCGGACCACTTCGCGCGGGATCTGCTGGTCGCGGCGGATCACGCCCTCAGCGCGGCCCAGATCGACCACGACATGGCCGAACTCGACGCGCTTGACGACGCCGGTGATGATCTCACCGACGCGATCCTTGAACTCTTCATGCTGGCGCTCGCGCTCGGCGTCGCGGACCTTCTGGAAGATGATCTGCTTCGAGGCCTGGGCCTGGATGCGGCCGAACTCGATCGGGGGCAGCGGATCGACGATATAGTCGCCCAGCGCAGCGCCCTTCTGGAGCTTCTGCGCCTGGGCGACGTCGACCTGCTTGAAATAGTCATCGACCGCCTCGACCACTTCGACCACGCGCCACAGGCGGAGGTCGCCGGTGGTCGGGTCCAGCTTGGCGCGGATGTCGTTCTCGATGCCATAGCGGTTCTTGGCGGCGCGCTGGATCGCGTCCTCCATCGCCTCGATGACGATGGCGCGGTCGATCAGCTTTTCCTTCGCGACCGAATCGGCGATCGCGATCAGTTCCGCCCGGTTGGCAGTGATGGCAGTGGCCATGGCTTACCCTTCTACTTCGATGATGTCTTCGGCGCCCTCGGTGGAGAGCGGCGCGGTGGCGGCGATGAGCTTGTCGGTGATCAGCAGCTTGGCGTCGGCAATCTGCGCGAACGGCACGGTAACGGCCTTGTGCTTGCGCACGTCGATCGAGACCTGGTCGCCCTCGGCGCCGATCAGGTCGCCGGTCAGCTGCTTGCGGTTGTCGGCGGTCGGCTCGGTCAGGTTGATCCGTGCCTCATGCCCCTTCCAGTCCTCGAAATCCTGGAGCCGCGTCAGCGGGCGGTCGATGCCCGGCGAGCTCACTTCGAGGCGATAGGCATAATCGAGCGGGTCGCGGCCCGCGGCCTCCAGTTCGTCCAGCCGGTCCGAGATGCGGCGCGACAGGTCGGCGCAATCGTCGATGGTCAGCTGGCGGGTATCCGGGCGCTCGGCCATCACCTGCAACGTCGGATCGGACTGGCCGCCGAACATCTTGACGCGCACGAGCGCGAGCCCGAGCGCCTTGGCTTCGGGTTCGATCAGGGCAGTCAATGCGGCGATGTCCGCCAAGCAGGGTCTCCGGCAATAGATAAGCAGGTTCGGCGCCGGAGCCCTGCGGGCCCCGACCTCGGCATGTTTGACGATGTCGAGAAAGCACGTGCGATATACGCGTTCCCTACCGGGTCGGCAAGAGCGGCTTCTGCACGGAAGACGCAAAGCGATGACGGAGCCGTAACGGCGTCCATGCGTTGCGTAGCAACCAGCTCCGTGAGGACCAGCGTATATGACCGTCAAAGCTCGCCTTCTCCTCGTCCCGATCCTGCTCGCCGCATGCAATGCCGAAAGCGGCGCGAGTGCGAAAGAAGGCGCGGCGCAGCCGCAGGCCGCCGGCCAGCCGTTCACCGTCACGCCGGTGGCGGACTTCGAATCGCCCTGGGCGATGACATTCCTCCCCGATGGCCGCATGCTGGTGACCGAAAAGGCCGGCACGCTGCTGCTCGTTTCCGCCGACGGTCGGCAGAAGACACCGGTCAGCGGCACGCCCCCGGTAATGAGCGAGGGCCAGGGCGGCCTCATGGACGTGGTCCTTCATCCCAAGTTCGCGCAGAATCGCTGGGTTTATTTCAGCTATTCCGAAGCCAATGCCCAGGGGCTGAAGGGCGTGGTGCTCGCGCGCGGGAAGCTGGTCGACGGCGCCTCCCCCCGCCTCGACGGCGTGCAGACGCTGTTCCGCGCCAACAGCTATGTCGAGGGTAATGGCCATTTCTCCGGCCGCATCGCCTTTGCCAAGGACGGCAAGCTGTTCTTCACCAATGGCGAGCGCCAGAAGTTCACCCCCGCGCAGGATCCCAAGGTCACGCTGGGCAAGGTGTTGCGGCTCAACGACGACGGCACGCCGGCTGCGGGCAATCCGCTGGCAGCCAAGGGCTTCCACCCCGCGGTGTGGTCCTATGGCCACCGCAACCTGCTCGGCATCGCCTTCGATGGCGCCGGCAATCTGTGGGAACAGGAAATGGGGCCCAAGGGTGGCGACGAGGTCAACCTGGTCCTGCCCGGCCGCAACTATGGCTGGCCCAATGCCTCGAACGGCAGCCATTATGACGGCCGCGACATTCCCGACCACAAGCCCGGCGACGGCTATGAGGCGCCCAAGGTCTGGTGGAACCCGGTGATCAGCCCGGGCGGCCTGATGGTCTATTCGGGCAGGATGTTCCCCCAATGGAAAGGCGACCTGTTCATCGGCGGGCTCTCGAGCAAGTCGCTGGTCCGCGTCGACGTCAACGGCGCGAACGCAACGAAGGGCGACCAATGGCCGATGAACGCGCGCATCCGCGAAGTGGAGGAAGGCCCCGACGGCGCGATCTGGTTGCTGGAGGATGGCGGCGACTCGCAGGGCCGCCTGCTCAAGCTGGAGCGCGCGAAGTGAGCGCCGCCCGCTGGTTGGCAGCCGCGGCGCTGCTCGCCCTGACCGCGTGCGGCGGCAGCGACGGCAATGGCGCGGTCGTCGCGCCGACGCCGACGCCGAGCCCGTCGCCAAGCCCGTCGCCCTCACCGACCTCCAGCCCGACGCCCGCGCCGCCGATCACCGCGGTGCAGTCGACGGTGGTTGCCAGCTTCGACAGCCCTTGGGCGATGACCTTCCTGCCCGACGGGCGCATGCTGGTGACGGAGAAGGCCGGCACCCTGCGCATCGCCACCACCGCCGGGCTCAAGTCCGCGCCGCTTGGCGGCGTGCCCGCCGTGCGCAACCAGGAACAGGGCGGACTGCTGGACGTGGCGCTGCATCCCGGCTTCGCCACCAACCGCTTGGTGTATCTGAGCTACGCCGAGCCGCAGGGCGGCATCAGCGGGCTGGCGATCGCGCGCGGCACGCTGACCGAGGATGCCGGCGGCGCCCGCCTGGCCAATGTCACGGTGATCTGGCGCCAGACGCCCAAGGTCTCCGACCCCGGCCAATATGGCGGCCGCATGGCGTTCGGGCCCGACGGCAAGCTGTACGTCACTGCCGGCGATCGGCGGGCGATCAACCAGGTGCAGAGCAACGCCACCACCATCGGCAAGGTCGTCCGCCTGAATGACGACGGCACCCCCGCTTCGGGCAACCCGTTCGCGGGAACCGCCGGCGCGCTTGCCGAGATCTGGACGCTGGGTCACCGCAACCCGTATGGCCTCGCCTTCGACGCGGCGGGCCGGCTGTGGGAAAGCGAGATGGGCCCCGCGGGCGGCGACGAGCTCAACCTGATCACCGCGGGCCGCAACTATGGCTGGCCCAATGTCTCCAACGGCAACAATTACGACGGGAGCAATATCCCCGATCACAGCCCTGGCGACGGCTATGAGGCGCCGGTGGTATCGTGGAGCCCGGTCATCGCGCCGGGCGGCATGATCATCTACACCGGCGACCTGTTCGCCGCCTGGAAGGGCGATGCGATCCTGGCCGGACTGGTCGGCCAGGGGCTGATCCGCGTGGACCTGGACGGCACCAGCGGCCGCGAGGCGCAGCGCATCGGCCTGGGTCAACGCATCCGCGAAGTCGAGCAGGGCCCCGACGGCGCGATCTGGGTATTGGAGGACAACGCCAACGGACGGCTGATTCGGCTGGTCCCGCGCTGAGGCGGGGCGTGGTAAGGCGCGGTTCGCTTCTCAGGGCGAGAACCGGACAGATCCTCCGTCATCCCGGCCTGGAGCCGGGATCCCGCTTCTTCTAATGGCGCTGCGCAGCGGCCCCGGCTCCAGGCCGGGGTGACGAAGAAAAGGCGCTCCCTCGAACTGGCTTCCCTATCGCAGGATCAGGTAATTCGTCCGCGCCTTGGCGATCGGCTGGCCGGCATCGTCCTGCCAGGCGATCGCTTCCACGTTGGCGATACGCTTGCCCAGCCGCGTCACTGTCCCCCGGGCATGCGTCGGCTTGTCGCGGCCGCCGCGCATATAGTCGACGGTGATCCCGATCGGCTTGAAGCGGCCGCCGCCCTCTCGATCCAGCGCCTGATCCAGCGCGGTGATCGCCGCCATCTCCAGCAGCCCGCCGATCGCCCCGCCGTGCAGGAATCCCGGACGCCCGACCACGTCCATTGCGAAGGGCATCACCAGCGTCGGCGCGGTCTCGCCCGGCTCGATGCGCAGCCCCAGCAGCGCGGCATAAGGCGGAATGCTCATCGATAGCTCTCCGCCGCCATGAAGGTCGCCGCGACGTTCGCAACCGGGTCGCCAGGGTCGCCGTCATGCGCCTGCCCCCGCACGAACGCGACCGATCGGGTGATGCGGTAGCACTCGCCGCGCCCGATCACCGTCCCCCCCGGCTTGGCGGGCCGCAGATAGTCGATGCGCAGGTCCAGCGTCGCGTGCGGCAAGAACATGCCGACCTTCAGCCACACCGCGACGCTCGTCGCCATGTCCATCAGCGCCAGGATCGGACCCGAGGCGATCACCCCCGAGGCCGGGTCACCGATCAGCTTCTCGGCATAAGGCAGCGCCAGTTCCGCCCAGTCGCTGCCATGGTCATGATAGTCGATGCCCAGGGTCGCGCCATGCCCGGCAAAGCGGCTTTCGAACAGGCGCTTGGGGTCGAACCGGCGGGCCCCGGCCGCTTCATCCTCGTTCATCGCGGCTTGGTAGCATGCACGCGCCGCGGTACGAAAGCGTCCAGAAGGAGCAGCGCATGACCGAACCCCCCGTGACCATCGCTATCGAGGACGGCGTCGCCGATGTGCGCCTTGCCCGGCCCGACAAGCTCAACGCGCTCGACCCTGCGATGTTCGCCGAACTGGCGGCGGCGATCGACCGGCTGGGTGCCGCGCCCGGCCTGCGCGCGGTGGTGCTCTCGGGCGAGGGCCGCGGCTTCTGCGCCGGCCTCGACATGGCGAGTATGGCGGCGGGCAGCCCCGGCGCCTCGATCGAGGACCGAAGCCACGGCCCCGCCAACCTGTTTCAGCAGGTCGCCTGGGGCTGGCGGACGCTGCGCGTGCCGGTGATCGCCGCATTGCACGGCATGGCGCTCGGCGGTGGGCTCCAGATCGCCAGCGGCGCCGATGTCCGGATCGCCGCACCTGGAACGAAGCTTTCGGTGATGGAGCTCAAATGGGGCATCGTCCCCGACATGGCGGGATTCGCGCTATGGCGCGGGCTGATCCGGGACGACGTGCTGCGCGAACTCACCTACACCGCCCGCACCTTCGAGGCGGAGGAGGCAGCACGGCTCGGCTTCGTCACTCGCATTGCCGAGGATCCGCATGCCGAGGCCCTGGCGCTGGCTCGCAGCATCGCCGCGCGCAGCCCGGATGCGATCCGCGCCGCCAAGCGGCTGGCCAACCAGGAGGGCGATGCGGCGGCGATTCTTGCTGCCGAGAGCCGCGAACAGGCCGCGCTGCTCCGCACGCCCAACCAGATGGAGGCGGTAATGGCCAACCTCCAGAAGCGCGACCCCGTCTTCACCGACTGAAGTCAGCCCGGCTCCATCACCCCGCGTGCCCGCGCGGCCCTGAGGCTGTCCCAGGCGTAGATCGCGCACCCGCTCCAGATCAGCGCAAAGGTGACGATGTGGATCCTGGTCACCGGCTCGTGGAACAGGATCACCGCCTCGGCGAATTGCAGCGACGGCGCGATATATTGCAGCAGGCCAATGGTCGCGAGCGGCATGCGCCGTGCCGCGGCCGCGAACATCAACAGCGGCGCGGTGGTGATCGCACCGGCCAGGACCAGCAGCATGTCGGTGCTCGAGGTCTGGCCGAAGGCGCTCTCGCCTTGCGCGCTGGCATGGGCCAGCACCAGGATCGCCAGCGGCGCCAGCAGCACGGTCTCGGCAGTCAATCCACCCAGCGCGTCGATCGCCACTACCTTGCGGATCAGCCCGTAGAAGCCGAAGCTAAGCGCCAGCGTCAGCGGGATCCAGATCGCGCCGCCGCCGGTCAGCGTCAGCACCAGCACGCCGGCAGCGGCGATCGCGATGGCGATCCCCTGCCACCGCCGCAAGCGTTCGCCAAGCAGCGCGACGCCCAGCCCGACGCTTACTAGGGGATTGATGAAATAGCCCAAGCTCGCCTCCAGCACATGCTCGTGCTGGACCGCCCAGATATAGACCAGCCAGTTGGTGGCGATCAGCACCGCGCTGGCGCACAACAGCAGCAGCGTACGACCGCGCACCGCCAGGAAGATCGCCCGCGCCCGGCGCAGCAGCAGCACCACGACCACCAGCAGGATCACCGACCAGACCACGCGGTGGCTGAGCACCTGCAGCGCCGGCACCGCCTTGAGCACATGGAAGTAGAGCGGCAGGAAGCCCCAGATGGTATAGGCACCGACCGCGAGCAGCAGCCCACCGGGTTCGCCCGAAGAAGTGGATGGTTTCACAGCTAGGAGTCATTGCCCAGCTTGTGCGGTGCGGCAAGCGGCAGGACGATAATAGCGCCCGCGCCAACCAAGGTCATGAACCATACCTCCCTCGCGAAGCGGGTGAGAGGGACCGCGCGCCGTCCAGGAATCTCGTCGGGTGCCAGAGCGCCTACACGCCACGTCCCCGGACCCCGGACCAACTAGGAACCCGGAACCTCCCGCCGCATGTACCGCGCAGCATCCCCATAGCTGGCAAGCTTGCCGGCAGGCGCCGCGACGGCTTCAAAGCCAAGCCGCTCCCAGAAACCAGCCGAACCATTGACCGAAACCAGCGAAATCGTCGCCGCGCCCATCGTCTGGGCACGCTCGAGCAGCAGCGCGATACCCGCCGCCGCCTGCCCTCCGCCCCGCACCCTCGGCGACAGCGCCAGGTCGTGCAGGTACAGCGCGGTTCGATCCTCGGGCAGCCCACCCAGCAGCGTGTCGAGCGGCGGGATGGCGCCCTGGGGCCAGGGATAGGCGATCAGGTATCCGGCGACGGCGCCGTCATCGTCGAGGACGAAGCAGAGCTGCGGGCACAGTGCCAGCCGCTCGGCAAAACAGGCGCGTCCCTCGGGATGCTCGGGAAACGCCACTGCGGCGACCGCGACGACGCCGTCGAGATCGTCCGCCGTCATCGCCCGCCACTGCATCTCAGTCGGCGAACAGCAGCACGGGCGTTTCGAGCAGCTTGCGCACCGCCTGGACGAAGCTCGCCGCGTCATGCCCGTCGACCACGCGGTGATCGCAGCTGATCGACAGGTTCATCAGCTTGGCCCGCACGATGTCGTCCCCATGGAACATCGGCCGCTCGACGATCTTGTTGGGCCCGATGATCGCCACTTCGGGCCGGTTGATCACCGGCGTGGTGGCGATGCCGCCGAGCGGCCCGAGCGACGTGACCGTCAGCGTCGAGCCCGAAAGCTCCTCCGACTTGGCCTTGCCGGTCCGCGCCGCCTCGGCAAGCCGCGTGATCTCGGCGGCAAGCTGCCAGACATTCCTGTCCTGCGCGTCGCGGATCACCGGGACCATCAGCCCGGCATCGGTCTGCGCCGCCATGCCGAGATGGATGCGCCCATGGCGCGTGACCACGCCGGCCTCGTCGTCATAGCGCGCGTTGAGCATCGGGAAATCGGGGATCGCGCGGCAGATCGCGACGATCAGGAAGGGCAGCATGGTCAGCTTCGGACGCTGGCCGCGATTGGCGTTCAAGTCGCCGCGCATCGCCTCCAGCGCGGTCACGTCGATCTCGTCGACATAGGTGAAGTGCGGGATCGCGCGCTTCGACGCGGCCATGTTCTCGGCGATGCGCCGCCGCATGCCGATGACCTTGACGGGTTGATCCTCGCGCGCCCGCGATGCATGCGGCGCGTGATAGCCCTGCCCCTGCCCGTACCGCAGGAACGCGTCGAGATCGGCATGCCGCACGCGGTCGCCATCCGACTTCACTTCGGCCAGGTCGATGCCCAGGTCCGCAGCGCGCGCGCGGACCGCCGGCGAAGCGAGCACCTTCTCTTCTCCTCTCCCTGCAAGGGAGGGGCTGGGGGTGGGTGCCGGCGCCGAAGGAGCTGGCTGTGCTTCGGCTGCGGTAGGCTCGCTTTGCTCGCCACCCGCCCCCGGTCCCTCCCTGGAAGGAAGGAGAGTGGTCTCAGCCACCTCCTCGACCCCGGGATTCTCGGCCTCGATCTGCGCCTCTATCTCTTCGGGCACCGGCGCCGCCGCCACCTCGGCATCGGTTTCCACGATCATCAGCGCCGAGCCGATCGGCACTTGATCGCCGACCTCACCCGCGAGCTCGACGACGATCCCCGACACCGGCGATTCCATTTCGACTGTGGCCTTGTCGGTCATCATGTCGGCGACCTGCTGGTCTTCCTCGACGCGTTCGCCGACGCGGACGTGCCAGGCGACGATCTCGGCCTCGGCAATGCCTTCGCCGATGTCCGGCAGACGGAAAGTGAAGCGTGCCATGCCGATCAGTCCTTCAGGATCTTCTTGAGTGCCTCGCCGATGCGGACCGGGCCCGGGAAATAGGCCCATTCGAGGCTGTGGGGATAAGGCGTGTCGAAGCCCGTGACGCGCTCGATCGGCGCTTCGAGATGGTAGAAGCAGCGTTCCTGGACCAATGCCGACAATTCGGCGCCGAAGCCCGAAGTGCGCGTCGCTTCGTGGACGATCATGCAGCGCCCGGTCTTCTTCACCGATGCCTCGATCGCCGCGATATCGAGCGGGACGAGCGTGCGCAGATCGATGATCTCGGCATCGACGCCCATTTCCTCGACCGTGCTGGCGACGACATGCACCATCGTGCCGTAGCACAGGATGGTCACCGCCTCGCCCTCGCGGACCGTCGCCGCCTTGCCGAGTTCGACGCGGTAATGGCCGGCGGGAACGTCACTCGCGGGGTGCGCGGTCCAGTTGCGGGCCGGGCGGTCGTAATGCCCGTCGAACGGCCCGTTATAGATGCGCTTGGGCTCGAGGAAGAGCACCGGATCATTGTCCTCGATCGCGGCGATCAGCAGCCCCTTGGCGTCGTAGGGCGTCGACGGGATCACCGTCTTGATGCCCGAAACGTGCGTGAAGATGCCCTCCGGCGATTGCGAATGCGTCTGCCCACCGAAGATGCCGCCGCCATAAGGCGAACGCACCGTGATCGGCGAAATGAAGTCGCCGTTCGAGCGATAGCGCAGCCGCGCCGCCTCGCTCACCAGCTGGTCGAGCGCAGGATAGATGTAATCGGCGAACTGGATCTCCGGCACCGGCCGCAGCCCGTACGCGCCCATCCCGATCGCCACGCCGATGATGCCGATCTCGGTGATCGGGGTGTCGAACGCGCGGGTTTTGCCGTACTTGGCCTGGAGCCCGGCGGTCGCGCGAAACACACCCCCGAAATAGCCGACATCCTCACCCATCACGACCACGCCGGGGTCGCGTTCCATCATCACGTCCATGGCCGAATTGATCGCCTGGATCATGTTCATCCGCGGGGTCGCGCCCGCTTCTGCGGCGTCGCTCATATCCCCGCCGCCTTGCGCTCGGCGATCATCTGCTGCTGCTGTTCCTTCAAGTGCCAGGGTATGTCCTCGAACACGCCCTCGAACATAGTTTCGAAGGGCTGGTGCATGCCGTGGCCCAGGATGCCGTTCTTCTCGGCTTCCCTCTGCGCGCGCTTCACCTCCTCGGCGCAGTCGCGGTCCATCGCCACCTGCCGCGCCTCGTCCCACTCGCCGATCGCGATCAAATGATCCTTCAGCCGCCGGATCGGATCGCCCAGCGGCCACGCCGTCGGCTCGCCCGCCGAGCGATAGGCGGTGGGATCGTCCGAGGTCGAATGCCCTTCGGTGCGATAGGTGAAATGCTCGATCAGCGTTGGCCCCTGGTTGGTCCGCGCGCGCTCGGCCGCCCATTGCGTCGCGGCATAGACCGCCAGCGCGTCGTTGCCGTCCACCCGCAGCCCGGCGATGCCATAGCCGATAGCCCGCGCCGCGAAGGTCGTCGCCTCGGCGCCTGCAAAGCCGGAAAAGCTGGAGATCGCCCACTGGTTGTTGACGACGTTGAGGATCACCGGCGCCTTGTACACCGTCGCGAAGATCATCGCCGAGTGGAAGTCGCCCTCGGCGGTCGAGCCGTCGCCGCACCAGGTCGCCGCGATGCGCGTATCGCCCTTGGCCGCGCTCGCCATCGCCCAGCCCACTGCCTGCGGATATTGGGTGGTGAGGTTGCCGGAGATCGAGAAGAACCCGTATTCCTTGGACGAATACATGATCGGCAGCTGCCGTCCCTGGAGCGGATCGGCGCTGTTGGAATAGATCTGGTTCATCATGTCCACCAGCGGATAGCCGCGGGTGAGCAGGATGCCCTGCTGGCGATAGCTGGGGAAGCACATGTCGTCCGACGCCATCGCCATGGTGGCCGCAACCGACACCGCCTCCTCGCCGGTCGATTTCATGTAGAAGCTGGTCTTGCCCTGGCGCTGCGCGCGGAACATCCGCTCGTCGAACGCGCGGGTCAGCGCCATCGACCGCAGCATTTTCCGGAGCGCATCCGCATCCAGCCGCGGGTTCCACGGACCCACCGCCTGGCCGTTCTCGTCGAGCACCCGGATCAGCGTATAGGCAAGCTCGTGGAAACTGTCGGCCCGGTCGGCCGTATCTGGACGCCGCGCCGAACCCGCGGGCGGCACCTCGACATCGCTGAAATCGGCTTGGTCGCCCGGGCGGAACTTGGGCTCCGGCACGTGCAGCGAAAGCGGCGGCAGATTGGCGCGCGAGGCGTCCATGGGCTCTCCAGAATGGATCCGTGTCGCCCAAGAAGAACGCTCGGAATCGTGTTTCTGATGCGTGTTATAAAATTTCAAACCCGCTGTCGAGTTGGGACAGCAGCCCTGACATAGATAGTTTCACGAGAGACTTGTTTGGGAGAGGAGGAGAGAGGCTGCTTGTCGCAAGCTGTCTTGGGATCGCTCGCTTAATGCCCCTCTCCCCGGAGGGAGAGGGAGATAGAAAGGACGGGTTTACTGCGTCGGGAAGCCTCGCCGCTTGAACAGCGCCTTCACATCGGGATCGCGACCGCGGAACGCCTTGTACGCGTCCTTGCGGTCGGTCTCGTTCCCGGTCGACAGCAACGTCGCGCGGAACCGGTCGGCGGTCTTCTTGTCCCACGGGCTGCCGGCTTCCTGGAACGCGGCCCAAGTGTCGGCATCCATCGTCTCGGACCACAGATACGAATAATAGCCCGCCGAATAGGCGTCACTAGAGAACAGGTGATTGAACTGCGGCAACCGGTGCCGCATCACGATCTCCTGAGGCATGCCGATGCTGGCCAGCGTCTCGCGCTCGAACGCGTCCGGATCGGTGACCGCCACGTCGCGGTCGTGCAGCTTCATGTCGACGATGGCCGAGGACAGATATTCGACCGTGTCGAAGCCCTGGTTGAAGGTCGATGCCTTCTCGATCTTCGCCACTAGGGCAGCCGGCATCGGCGCGCCGGTCTGGTAATGCTTCGCGAAGCGGTTGAGCACCTCGGGCGTCATCAGCCAGTTCTCGTTCACTTGGCTGGGATATTCGACGAAGTCGCGCGGCGTGCCGCCCAGCCCGGGGTAATAGACGTTGCTCAGCAGGCTGTGCAGCGCATGGCCAAACTCGTGGAACAGCGTCGTCGCATCGTCGATGCTGATCAGCGTCGGCTGCCCGGCGCCACCCTTGGTGAAGTTGTTGTTGTTCGACGCCAGCACGATGTGGTTGCCGCGCAGCCCCGAGCGCCCGCGATAGCTCGTCGCCCACGCGCCGGATCGCTTGCCGGCGCGGGCATAGCCATCGAAATAGAAGATGCCGACTTCCTTGCCGGTCTTGCGGTCGCTGACCTGGAAGGTGCGCACGTCGCTCTGGAACACCGGGATCTGGCCGGTATTCTCCTTGAAATCCAGGTCATAGAGCTGCCCCGCCGCCCAGAAGGCGCCCTGGAGGATGTTGCTCAACTCCAGATACGGCTTCACTTCATTCTCATCGAGGTCGTATTTCGCCTTGCGCACCTTCTCGGCGTAGAAGCGATAGTCCCAGGGCTCGATGGTGATCTTGGCGCTTTCCTGATTGGCCAACGCCTGCATGTCGGCGACTTCCTGGCGAACGCGGCCGACCGCGGCGGGCCATACCGACATCATCAGCTTGGTCGCGTTCTCGGGCGTCTCTGCCATGGTATCGTCCATGCGCAGCCAGGCATGGTTCTTGAAGCCCAGGATCTTGGCGCGCTCCTGGCGCAGCTTCAGGATCTGGGCGATCGTCGCGTTGGTGTCGTTGGCGTCGCCATTGTCGCCGCGGTTGATGAACGCGTTGTAGATGCGCTGCCGCAGCGGCCGGTTGGTCGCGTACATCAGCAGCGGCTGGACCGACGAGCGCGTGTTCTTCACCGCCCACTTGCCCGGCTGGCCCATCGCCTTGGCCTCTTCGGCCAGGCTCGCCTTGAAGCTGTCGGACAGTCCGGCAAGCTCGGCTTCGTTGTCCAGGACGATCGCCTTTTCCTCGTCGGCCAGCACCTTGCGGCTGAACTCGGTATAGGCGCGCGACAGCTCCTGGTTGATGCGCTTCACTTCGGTCTTCTGCGCCTCGTTCAGCAGCGCCCCCGACGTCACGGCACTGCGATACTCGCGCTCGAGCAACCGCATCTGCTGGGCGTTGAGGCCCAGGCTCTTGCGGCTGTCGTAGAGCGCCTTCACCCGCGCGAACATCTTGAGGTCCAGGCTCAGCTCGGTGAAGAACGCCGAGATCCTGGGGCTCCATTCGGTGGCGATCGCCTGCACCTCGGGCGTCGCCAGGTTGCTCTGGTACACGCCCCACACCGCGAACAGCCGGCCCATCTGCTCGCCCGACAATTCACTCGCACGGATCGTGTTCTCGAACGTCGGCGCGGCGGAATTGTCGCGGATCTTCACGAACTCGGCGCGCGCCGTCGCCATCGCCTGCTCGAAGGCGGCCGGGAACATCGCCGGCTTCACCTTGTCCCAGGGCGGTACCCCTTCATGGCCGCCGGGCCAGGGCGCCAGCAGCGGCGCGGGATCGATTGCCGGCGTGGTCGCGGGCCTAGTGGCGGGGGCGGCTTGGGGGGCGGTCTGGGACATCGCGGCTCCGAAAGGCAGGGCGAGAAGTGCCGGGGATGCAAGCAACGCAAGACGCAGGCTGAGGATCATTCGGTCTGGCTCCAAAACCGGTGCGGAAAGCGCGCAGCCTAGGGAATATCCACTGCATGGCAATGGTTTGTGGATGAATCGCAATGGCTGGTTGACTCGGCGGCCGGTTGGAACAGAATAGGAACATACCAGTTCCCGAGTCCCCAGTTCGAGTCGCGCCGTGCCAGATCCCGCTATCCTGACCCAGCTTCGCGAGCAACTCCGCGCCATGGAAACCACGGGTTTCAAGCGCCGCCCGGTGCTGCCGTTCGGCATCGGCGCGCTGGATTCGCGGCTGGGCGATGGCGGCCTCAGGCTCGATGCGCTGCACGAGGTTGCCGGCACCACTCCCGACATGGGCGACGACTGCGCCGCGACTCTGTTCATGGCCGGCATCGCCGCGCGCGCCTGGGGACCGGTGCTCTGGGTGGTGCGCCGCCACGACCTGTTCGCGCCGGGGCTGTCGCAGGTCGGGCTCGATCACAAAAGGCTGATCTATGCCGAGGCGATGGATGATGCCGAAGCCTTGGCGATCATGGAGGAAGGGCTCCGGCACCGCGGCCTGGGCGCCGTGATTGGCGAAGTGAAGCGCGTGGCGATGCCCGCCACGCGGCGGCTGCAATTGGCGGCCGAGGGCGGGCGCACCATCGCCTTGCTCATGAAGCGCCACTCGCGCGAGGGCGTCGATCCGCTCGGCGTACCCTCGGCGGCGGTGACGCGCTGGCGAGTCGCCTCGGCGCCATCCACCCCCCTGCCCGTCGAGGGCATCGGTCGGCCGCGCTGGCGGCTCAGTGTCGCGCGGCAACGCGGCGGCGATTCATTCGAACTAGAAGTGGAGGCATGCGATGCAACGGGTCGCTGCGATCTTCCTGCCAAGCTGGCCAATCGACCGGCTGCGGCGGGCGGAACGACGCGCGTCGCCTGAGGCGCGCGCACCTGCCGATTTCACGGCGATCGGCGCGGCCATGGCCACCGAGCATGCCAAGGGCTGCTCGGTGCCGCGCGGCGGCGGCTGGCGTCCCGGCGCGCGCTGGGCCCGCGAGGAGCGGCAGCGCCACATCGACGCGCTGCCCCAGCACCAGCGCCCGCCGATCCGCGACCTCGGCCGCTGCGACGTCGCGGCGGAGCATGCCTTCAAGCGGATCAAGTCAGACGCGTGGGGACACCCCAAAATCCTCCCCGGAACGGGGAGGGGGACCATGCGCAGCATGGTGGAGGGGGATCGCCGCGAGCGCGCCGCCCGTGGCGCCCCCTCCACCACTCGCTGACGCGAGCGGTCCCCCTCCCCGTGTCGGGGAGGATTTAAGTGCCCCGCTCGTCACTGCACTGCGCACCGCCAACCGCCAGATCGTCGCCGCCGCTTCCCCGGCTGCCCAGACGCTCGGTATCACGCCGGGCATGGCGCTGGCCCAGGCGCGCGCGCAGCTGGCGGGGCTCGACATCCGCCCGGCCGATCCCGACGGCGACCGCGCCGATCTCGAGCAGCTGGCGATGGCGCTCGCCCGCCGCTGGTCGCCCACCGTCGCGGTCGAGGGCGACGACACGCTGTTCCTCGACCTGACCGGGGTCGCGCATCTGCATGGCGGAGAGGTGCGCATGGCGCGGCGGCTGGTGCGCATGCTCGCCCGGCTGGGCGTCACCGCGCGGCTGGCGGTGGCCGACACCCCGGGTGCCGCCTGGGCGCTCGCGCATGCGGATTCTGCGGGAAATCAGTGCCAAAACAGCCGAAAAAGCGCGGTTTTGCATTGTCCGCCGGGTGAACACGCCGCCCTCTTGTCCAGATTTCCCATAGAATCCCTACGGTTGGAGCCCGCCCAGATCGAGCTCCTGCACCGCTTGGGCGTCAACGAGATGCTCCAATTGACCGCCCTGCCCCGTGGTCCTTTGGTGCGCCGCTTCGGCGCCAGCATCGTCCTGCGCCTCGACCAGGCGCTCGGTCATATCGCCGAACCCTTGCGGCCCGTGATCCCTCCCGACCCCATCGCCGTCTCCCAGCGCTTCGCCGAACCCATCGCCAGCCCAGAGGCGATTACCCATTGGCTAGGCGAACTGGTTCCCCGCCTCGCGACCGAACTCGCCCAGGCCGGCCTGGGCGCGCGACGCGTAGAACTGGTCGCCGACCGCATCGACGGGGTACCGCAGCGCATCGCGATCGGCCTCTCCCGACCCAACCGCGACTCCGCCCACCTGCTCCGCCTGCTCCTGCGCCGCATCGAGGAGATCGAGCCCGGCTACGGCATCGACGCGATGACGCTCCACCTGCGCCGCAGCGAGCGGCTAGGGCCAGAGCCCTTCAACGAACGCCTCGAAACCGAAAGCCCGCCCGACCTCGCCGCGCTGGTCGACACACTGGCCACGCGCATCGGCGAGCGCCGCATGTGGCGCACCCGCCCGGTCGAAAGCGACGTCCCCGAACGCAGCGCCGCCCGCGCCCCGGTGCTGGACCCGCCCGAACGCGCCGCGGCTGCGCTCAAGGCGCAGGACATTCGCCGGTTAGACCGCAACGCTGCGCTGCATCCCTGGCACCCGGGCTGGCCCAAGCCTGCCCGGCTGCTGCGCCGCCCTGAGCGGCTCGACCATGTCATGGCCGAACTGCCCGACCAGCCGCCCCGGCGCTTCACCTGGCGCGGCCAGTCGCACAAGGTCATCCGCGCCGACGGCCCCGAGCGCGTGTTCGGCGAGTGGTGGAAGCGCGACGCCGAACGCCACGCCGTACGCGACTATTTCCATGTCGAGGACGATGCCGGCCACCGCTACTGGCTATTCCGCTCGGGCGACGGCGAGCGCCCGGTGACCGGCGACCTCAGCTGGTACCTGCACGGGGTGTTCGGATGACCTATTCCGAGCTCCAGGTAACCACGCATTATTCGTTCCTGCGCGGCGCGTCGGCACCAGAGGAATTGTTCATAGCAGCAGCGGCGATGGGCATGCCGGCGCTGGGCGTCACCGACCGAAACTCCGTAGCGGGGGTGGTACGCGCGCTGCACGCAGCCGAGGAAATCAAGAAAAAAGAAGGGATCTGGGTTCGCCCGGTTCTAGGGTGTCGGCTCGATCTGGTGGACGGTACGTCGCTGTTGGTTTGGCCGGAGGACGTAGCGGCTTGGAGCCGGCTGACGCGGATGCTCACCTTGGGCAAGGCTCGTGCCGACGCGCAGCATGGCGAGAAAGGAAAATGCTTCCTCCACTGGGAGGATGTAGCTGCTCATGCCCAGGGTTTGGTCGGTGCCTTGGTGCCAGGCTTTGCCGATGCCGCCGATCCATTGTCCATGGAGTGGATGGCCGAAATCTTTGGCGCGCGTGGCCATGTCTGCCTGACGCGGCAACGCCGTCCAGGCGATGCGATGCGACTATATCAACTGAGTAGATCCGCACGCAGCCACGGTCTTGTTCCGCTCGCGACAGGCGACGTGCTTTACCATCATCTCGACAATCGCCTGCTCCAGGACGTGATGACTGCGATCCGGGAGAAGTGCACGATCGACGAACTGGGCTTTCGCCGAGAGCGGAATGCCGATCGCCACCTCAAGTCGCCTAAAGCGATGGACTGGCGTTTCCGCCACTATCCTGAAGCGCTAGCCGCAAGCGAAGCGATCGTGGAGCGCTGTACCTTTTCGTTGCGGGATATAAGCTACCGATACCCCGACGAAATCGTGATGAGCGGCCAAACACCGCAGCGGGCGCTGGAAAAGCTCGCCTGGGCGGCGTTGCGACAGCAATTCAGTGGCCATAAGCCCCGCGCTTATTCCAAAATGCTCCACAAGGAGCTCCGCCTCGTGAAGCGGTTCGACTATGCGCCCTACTTCCTGACGGTCAACTCAATCGTTCGATATGCACGTAGTCAGGAAATCCTGTGCCAAGGCCGTGGATCCGCGGCCAACTCGCTGATTTGTTATGTACTCGGGGTCACTTCGATCGATCCGATCAAGCATGAGCTACTGTTTGAGCGTTTCATCTCGGGTGAACGCAACGAGCCACCCGACATCGACATCGATTTCGAGCATGAGCGTCGCGAAGAAGTGATCCAATGGATCTATCAGACCTACGGTCATGATCATGCTGCGTTGACCGCGGTGGTCAGCCGCTTCCGTACGCGTGGCGCAGTGCGCGAGGTCGGCAAGGTTCTGGGGCTGCCCGAGGACCTGACGGGCAGCCTAGTCAGCCAGGTATGGGGCTGGTCCGAGGCCGGCGTTCCGCAGGAACATCTCGATTCGCTGAACCTCGACGCGACGGACCCTCGGCTGGCCCTGACACTCGACCTCGCGCAACAGCTGATCGGCACGCCGCGCCATTTGTCCCAGCATCCCGGCGGGTTCGTGCTGGCGCAGCATCGCCTCGACGCGATCGTGCCGATCGAGCCGGCGACGATGGCGGAGCGCCGGGTCATCGAATGGGAGAAAGACGACATCCAGATGCTCGGCCTGATGAAGGTCGATGTCCTCGGTTTGGGCATGCTCGGCTGCATGCGCCGGGCATTCGAACTGCTCGAACAGCATAAGGGCATCCGGCTGACGCTGGCTTCACGCCAGATGCAGGACGACGACGACACAACGTTCAAGATGATCCAGAAAGCCGACACGCTCGGCACTTTCCAGATCGAGAGCCGGGCGCAGATGTCGATGCTGCCGCGGCTGAAGCCGAGGGAATTCTATGACCTCGTTATCCAGGTCGCAATCGTACGCCCTGGGCCGATCCAGGGTGACATGGTGCACCCCTATCTTCGCCGCCGCGAAGGCAAGGAGAAGCCCGAATATCCCAAGGCTGATCTGGAAGCGGTGCTCAAAAAGACTTTTGGCGTACCGCTGTTTCAAGAGCAGGCAATGAAGGTGGCGATCGTTGGCGCCGGCTTCACCCCGGCAGAGGCGGATGGACTGCGGCGCTCGATGGCCACGTTCAAAATGACCGGCGGCGTCACGCATTTCAAAGAGAAGATGGTCGAAGGCATGGTCGCAAATGATTACGGACGCGACTTCGCGGAACGAACTTTCCGACAAATCGAAGGCTTTGGCAGCTACGGCTTTCCCGAAAGCCATGCGGCCAGCTTCGCCAAGATCGCCTATGCCTCGTCCTGGGTGAAGTGCCACCACCCGGACATCTTCTGCGCGGCGCTGCTCAACGCCCAGCCGATGGGCTTCTACGCGCCTGCGCAGATCGTCCGCGACGCGCGTGAGCATGGCGTGGAGGTGCACCCCGTCTGCGTCAACGCCAGTGACTGGGATACCAGCGTGATGGAGGCGACCGCCCCGCTACGCGTGCCGCCGCTGCGCTTTGCCGGTACCGAGCAGGACTGGTGCGATCTCCGGCCGCTGCGGCTCGGCATGCGTATCGTGCATGGCTTAGACGCCAAACAGGCTGCCAAGATCATCGATGCTCGCGCCTCCGGCTCCTTCACGTCGGTCCATGATGTCTGGCGGCGTGCCGGTGTGCCGGTGGCCGCTCTGGAGAAGCTCGCGCGCGCCGATGCGTTCCAATGCTTCGGGCACAACCGGCGCGAAGCCCTATGGGCGATCAAGGCGCTGGGTGACGCCCCGCTCCCCTTGTTTGCCGCGGCCGATGTGCGCGAAGGGCAGATCCAGCCCGAGGCAGCGGAGGCGCCGGTTGCCCTAGTACCGATGACTGCCGGCCGTGAAGTGGTCGAGGATTACCGCGCCACCCAGCTGACGCTGCGCGCGCATCCGATCGCCTTTCTCCGCCAGGGACTGGCGCGCGATCGCATCACGCCGTGCGGCAAGCTGGTTGAGGAGCATGGCGAGGGAAATTTCGTGCTCAAGGACGGCGCTCGGATCACCGTCGCCGGCATCATCCTGGTCCGCCAGAAGCCGGGCAGCGCCAAGAGCGTGTTCGTCACGATCGAGGACGAAACCGGCATCGCCAATACGATCGTATGGGAGCGCAATTTCCGCATCTTCCGCCGCATCATCATGTCTGCGACGATGATCGCGGTGTGCGGCCGCGTGCAGCGCGAGGGGCTGGTGGTGCACGTCATCGCCGAAGAGGTGATCGACCTCACCCATTTGCTCCGCCAGGTCGGCAATGCCGATCTGCCGCGCATGACCGCGCCATCGGACGGCGCCCGCAATGGCGGTGCCGACCCCCGCACCCGGAAACACTGGAACCCGCCGCCCTCGCGCTACGCCGCGTTGGCCGGCCCCTATGACGACACGGTCATCCCCGTGAAGTCGCGCGATTTCCACTAGGAGTATCAAACATGCTTAGCGCCACGTCCGAAGCAACCACCCTTCCCCCATTCCATCGCGAACAACAGCTCTATCTCATGGCAAAGCCGCCGCATGCGCTGGCCTTAGAGATCGATCGAGAGCGTCGTCTGCTCGGCCTGCAAGCCAAGTACCCGCTGGAGCGCTTTCACATCACGCTCCAACCCTTTGGTGATATTAGAGCCTTATCTGCCACGCAGCTGGAACAGATTTGCTCCACGGTCGCCTCGCTACAAGCAGAACCACTCCTGGTTATGCTCAATCGACTGGAGGGCAATGCGCTCGTGAGTTCTAACGCGCGCGCGTTGCGCGCGCTGCAAAGAGAGCTTGTGCGGCGCCTAATCAGCCTGGATGTGCCCCTCCCTGAGTACGATTTCAATCCGCACCTGACACTCGCTTACAGCGACTGGCAGAAGCGGAATGAAACAATCTCACCATTGCAGTGGCGCATGGATGAGTTGCTGCTCATCAACAGCATCCGTGGCGAAGGTCACCAGCTACTGGGTCGCTGGAAGCTAAAAGCCAGTCAAGGTGCGTTCGACTTCATGATCCCGACACAGGGCTGAGCGACTGACGCTCAGCCCGCCTCCACTGCCTGTTCGATCACGCCGAAGATCGGGTGGTGCCGCTCGTCCTCCATCCAAATGCGCACGGTGTCGCCGCCCTTGAGAAATGGAGTCTCGGGCTTGCCGCGCAGGATCGTCTCCACCGTGCGCACCTCTGCGAGACAGGAATAGCCGACACCGCCCTCGGCAATCGGTTTGCCCGGGCCGCCGCCCGCGTCGCGGTTTGACACCGTGCCCGAGCCGATGATCGTGCCTGCGCCCAGCCGCCGCGTCCTGGCGGCATGGGCGATCAACGTACCGAAGTCGAACGTCATGTCCTCGCCCGCCTCGGCACGGCCGAACGGTTGGCCGTTCAGATCGACCATCAACTTGCCATGCAGCTTGCCGTCCCGCCACCGTTCGCCGAGCGCATCGGGCGTCACGAATACCGGCGAGAAGCTGCTCGCCGGCTTGGATTGGAAGAAGCCGAATCCCTTGGCGAGCTCGCCGGGAATGAGATTGCGCAGCGAGACATCGTTGGTGAGGCCGATCAGCCGCACCGCTGCCAGCGCCTCTTCCCGCGTCGCCCCCCGCGCCACGTCGCCGGTGACCACCACCACCTCTGCCTCCAGGTCACAGCCCCAGGCTTCGTCGGCAAGCGGGATAGGGTCGCGCGCGCCGAGGAAACCGTCGGAACCGCCCTGGTACATCAGCGGGTCGTGCCAAAAGCTCTCCGGCATCTCGGCACCCCGCGCCTGACGCACCAGCGCGACATGGTTCACATAGGCCGAGCCATCCGCCCATTGATATGCGCGTGGCAGCGGTGCGGCGGCCATCCGCTCATGAAAGCGCTCACGCGGGATCGTCTCGTGCGCCAGATCGGTGGCGAGATTGCGCAGATCGCCTTCAAGCAAGTCCCAGCCGTCGAGTGCGGCCTGTAGAGTCGGAGCGAGGTGACTGGCATCGGCACACCATGCCAGATCGTCGGACACCACCACGAGCTTACCGTCGCGTCCATGCTTGAGGCTAGCCAGCTTCATCCACACTCTCCTTTCCCCAACCATAGTCCGGTCGCCGAAGGTGTCGAGTTCCCTCATGCGCGATGCCGCAAACCGCACAAGGACATGGACGCAGCCCCCGCAGACGATTAGGGCGCCCGCGAAAGGAAGCGGACTTGGCAAACGTCGCAGTGATCGGCGCCCAATGGGGCGATGAGGGCAAGGGGAAGATCGTCGACTGGCTGGCGGAGCGCGCCGACGTGGTCGTGCGCTTCCAGGGCGGGCACAATGCCGGCCACACGCTGGTGGTAGGCGAGAATGTCTACAAGCTCTCGCTGCTTCCTTCGGGCATCGTCCGCGGCACGCCAAGCGTGATCGGCAATGGCGTGGTCCTCGACCCCTGGGCGTTGCGCGACGAGGTTGAGCGCATTCGCGGCCAAGGCGTCGACGTCACGCCCCAGACACTGATGGTTGCCGACACTTGTCCGTTGATCCTGCCGTTTCACCGCGACCTGGATGCGCTGCGCGAAGATGCCAGCGGCGCGGGTAAGATCGGCACGACGCGGCGTGGCATCGGTCCAGCATATGAAGACAAGGTCGGTCGGCGCGCAATCCGGGTGTGCGACCTGGCGCACCTCGACGAGCTTGAGCCTCAGCTTGATCGTCTGGCTGCACATCACGACGCTTTGCGGGCGGGATTCGGAGAGCCGCCGATCGACCGTGCGGCGCTTGTCGAGGAACTGCGCGAGATCGCTGGCTTCGTGCTACCCTTTGCACAGCCAGTCTGGCGGATGCTGAACGAAGCGCGTTCGCGCGGCCGTCGCATTCTGTTCGAGGGCGCCCAAGGCGTGCTGCTCGACATCGATCACGGCACCTACCCGTTCGTGACGTCTTCCAACACCATTGCGGGAGCGGCCGCCGGCGGATCGGGTTTGGGGCCAAGCGCAGTCGGCTTCGTCCTGGGCATTGCCAAGGCCTATACTACCCGGGTGGGGTCGGGTCCGTTCCCGGCTGAGCAGGAAAACGATGTCGGCGAGCGGCTTGGCACGCGGGGCCGCGAGTTCGGGACGGTCACGGGTCGAAAGCGCCGCTGTGGGTGGCTGGACGCCGTACTGTTGCGCCAATCGGTGGCGGTATCGGGCATCACGGGCATCGCGCTGACGAAGCTGGACGTGCTGGACGGCTTCGAGGAGATCCAGGTATGCACCGGCTACCGGCTGCGCGGCGAAGCACTCGACTATTATCCCGCCAATGCCGCGGATCAGGCTTTGGTCGAGGCAGTGTACGAGACGATGCCAGGCTGGACGGAATCGACCGCCGGCGCGCGTAGCTGGGCCGAGCTTCCGGCCGCTGCGATCAAGTATATCCGGCGCGTCGAGGAATTGATCCAGTGCCCGGTGGCATTGGTCTCGACGAGCCCGGAGCGCGAGGACACCATCCTGGTCCGGGATCCGTTCGCCGACTGAGGAGTCCGGCGGCCGATGCCGCCGAACTCCCCTGAAGCCTTAGCGCTGCGGCACAGTGCCGGTCGTAGTGGTGGTCCCGGTGGTCGTGCCCGGATTGGTGGTGGTCCCGGTCGTGCCGGTGCCCGTGCTCGTGTCTGGACGGCCAAGCGTGTCGCTGCCGGAGTCCATGGTATCAGGAGCAGTCGTCGTCGTTCCCGACCCGGTCGTACCGTGCGTACCGGTAGTTCCAGTCGTGCCGGCGCGGCCGCCGCGGCGGGTGCTGGTCGTGCCTGTGCGGTCGCCCTGGCGCCGATTGGCGCTGGTGCCGGTAGTGGGCTGGCCCTGCGGGCTGGCGGTCGTGGTGCTCTGGTCGGAGCCAGTAGTGCCCATGGTGCTGCTACCCGTCGTTCCGGTGGTGCTGCCGCCAGTAGTCGACTGAGCAAATGCAGCCGCCGGGAGCAACAACGCGCCTGCGGCGATCAAATAAAAGTTTCGCATAAATCCGACTCCTGCGTTTATCAAAGCTTGCAAGTGTCGAACGGACTAGCGGCGCCTTAAGTTGCAACCCTTTGAATACTCGCCGCATGTTACGCCCCGCTTATCGCAGGATCTACACTTTAGTTAGGATATCAACCGACCTGGGCGCGGTGCAACAGCTTCTGATCCGCCAGCACCAACGCCATCATGGCCTCCACCACGGGTGCACCGCGAATACCGACACAAGGGTCATGCCGCCCCTTCGTCACGATCTCGGTTGCCGCCCCCGCGCGGTCGATCGTCGGAACAGGCGTCAGGATCGAACTGGTGGGCTTGAAGGCCACCCGCACCAGCACAGGCTGGCCGGTCGAGATGCCGCCAGCGATGCCCCCGGCGTGGTTCGCGAGGAACTCAGGGCCGTCATTTCCGGGACGCATCGCGTCGGCATTCTGTTCGCCGGTCAAGGCGGCGGCAGCGAACCCGTCGCCGATCTCAACGCCCTTCACGGCGTTGATCGACATGCAAGCGGCAGCCAGCTCACTGTCGAGCTTCGCGTACAATGGCGCCCCCCAGCCCGCGGGAACGCCAGTGGCTTCGCACGTTATGACAGCTCCGAGCGACGATCCCGCCTTACGCGCGCCATCAATCAGCGTTTCCCAACGCTTAGCCGCCTGCGCATCGGGACAGAAGAACGGGTTTCGGTCGATCTCGTCCGCATCGAAGGCAGAAGGATCGATGGAGTCGCCGCCGATCGATTCGACCCAGGCGCGGATGCGCACCTCCGGGATCACAAGCCGCCCAACTGTCCCAGCCGCTACGCGAGCCGCGGTCTCGCGGGCGGACGAACGGCCGCCGCCGCGATGGTCGCGGAAGCCGTACTTCTGGTCGTAGGCATAGTCAGCATGGCCCGGCCGATACGCCCGCGCGACTTCCGAATAATCCTTTGAGCGCTGGTCGACATTCTCGATCAGCAGACTGATCGGCGTTCCGGTCGTACGCCCTTCGAACACGCCCGAAAGGATACGAACCTCATCCGGCTCCTGACGTTGGGTGGTGAAGCGGGACTGACCGGGGCGGCGCTTATCGAGAAACGGCTGGATGTCGGCTTCGGACAAGTGCAGCCCAGGCGGGCAGCCATCGATCACGGCGCCCAGCGCCGGCCCGTGGCTCTCGCCCCAGGTGGTGAAACGGAATACCCGTCCAAAGCTGTTGTAGCTCACCAGTCCCCGCTCAGTTGCTCGAACGCCGCGGCATGCGTCGCTGCACCGCGCTCGCCGCACGGCATGGCACCGTCCTGCAACGGCAGCGCCATCAAATAGTCACCGGCATAAGGAGAGGCAAATCCGCGCGCCCAATCGGCCGAGAAGCCGAACCGCTCATAGAAGCCCGGCTCTCCTAAGACGAAGCAGAGCATGGCTCCCGCCGCCTTCAATTGTGAAAGGCCGGCCTGTACCAAGGCCTCGCCAATGCCTTGGTCGCGATACTCGGCTGCCACGGCAAGCGGTGCCAGCGCGACCGCGGCGATCGGCTTGCCATCGATATCGGCGCCCATCCGGCTAAAGACCACTGCGCCAGTCAATGCGCCGCTTTCCTCGTCATCGGCGACGAGCATGAGCACCATGTCGCCGTCCACGCACAGGCGCTGGACGAAGACCGCTTCCTCGGCCTTTGAGAAGACCTGGCGCAGTAGCGCATCGATCGCCGCCACATCGCCGCCCGTCGCCGGGCGGATCGCGATGCTCACGCGAGTGCGATGTCGGGGGCGTCTTCGGCCTTCATGCCGATGACGTTGTAACCCGCATCGACATGGTGGGTCTCGCCGGTGACGCCGCTCGACAAATCGCTGAGCAGATACAGGCCCGCGCCGCCGACATCTTCGATCGTGACGTTGCGCTTGAGCGGCGAATTTAGTTCGTTCCACTTGAGGATCAGGCGGAAATCGCCGATCCCGCTCGCCGCCAGCGTCTTGATCGGGCCGGCCGAGATCGCATTGACGCGGATCTTGTCGCGACCGAGATCGACCGCGAGATACTGGACGCTCGTTTCCAGAGCGGCCTTGGCGACACCCATCACATTGTAGTGCGGGATCACCTTTTCCGCGCCGTAATAGCTCAGCGTCAACAGGCTGCCGCCGTTCGGCATCATCTTCGACGCGCGGTTTGCCACCGCCACGAACGAATAGACGCTGATGTTCATCGTCATGAGGAAGTTGTCGAGGCTGGTGTCGACATAGCCGCCGCGCAACTCGTTCTTGTCGGAGAAGCCGATGGCGTGCACGACGAAGTCGATCGTCGGCCAGCGTGCCGCCAACGTCTCGAACGCAGCATCCAGCGCCCCCATATCGGCGACATCGCAATCGATCAGGAAGTCGCTGCCCAGCTGCTCTGCCAGCGGACGCACGCGCTTTTCAAGCGAATCGCCCTGATAGCTGAACGCGAGTTCTGCGCCTTGTTCATGCAGCTTCTGCGCGATGCCCCAAGCGAGCGAACGATCGTTGGCGAGCCCCATGATCAGCCCGCGCTTACCCTGCATCAATCCTGTCACGACGCCACTTCCTCCTTCTCAGGAGCTTCCCCTAGCTTGTCGGGGGGCACTTCCGCCAGAGCCGCGTTCAGTTCGGCGCCAATCACCACGCCCAGACCGATTATGTAGAAGAAGATGAGCGCGATCATCACGCCAGCCAAGCTGCCGTAAGTCAGGTCATATCCGCCAAGGGTGGAGAGGCTGAGCGGCAAAGCCCAGGTGGTCGCCAGCCACCAGATCGTGACGAACGCGGGCCCCGGCCATTTCGGAAAGCTACGCTTGCGGTATCGATGGGGCGTAAGCGAGTAGAATAGCAGGTACAGCGCACCGAACAATGCAAGGGAGGGCGCGTAGCGCGAAAGCGATACGAGCTTCTGCGCATCGGTCGCAAGCGGCAGGATCTTGTAGAGAAACTGCTCCGCTGCGCTGAGAATGACCTGGAGACTGAGCGCCGCCATTGCGAGCATCACCGCCGCGACGATCATTCCGACTGCCCCCAGGCGATAGCGCCAGAAGGGCGTGCTCGACTGCGTTCCGTACGCCGAGCGGAGGATCCCGCGCAGCGTCTCGATAAAGCCGGCGGTCGTCCACAGTCCGACAAGGCCGCCGAACCAAAGCAGGTTGCCAGTCCGCGCCTGAAGCACGTCCGAGACCGGTTTGCGCAGCACGTCCGCGACATCGGGAGGCACGGTCTGCAGGAACACCTCGAGTGTCCGTATGCCTTCGCTGCTGCGGCCGACCAATTGCGCGATCGCGGCCGCCACGATGAAGAAGGGAAACAGCGTGACCAGCGACAGATAGGCGAGGTTGCCCGCGTAGGTGAACCCGTCGGTGTAGGTTCCAACCGCCACGCGCTTAAGCACGACGAAGAAGCGCTCCGACAGACCCATCTGACTGAGTCGTCCATGCAGCGTGCTGCCGAGCCCTCGCCGACGTGCTTCCGGCGATTCCGGCGATATCCCCTGTTCTATCACATGGGCTCAGACGCCCATGCGACCCCGCGGGTTCCCCTTATCTTGCCAACCTTGCGCGAACTCGATCAGCGCGTCGTCATCGACCGGCAGATCGACCATGAGCGTCACCAGCAGGTCGCCACGTCCGCCGCCCTTCTTGTGAAAGCCACGCCCCTTGAGGCGCAGCGTCTTGCCCGACGTCGACCCCTTCGGCACCCGAAGCATCACTGGGCCGTCGGGAGTGGGCACGCGCACTTCGGCGCCGAGCACAGCCTCGGACAGGCTGATCGGAAGATCGAGGCGGATGTCGTCCTCGATACGGGTGTAGAAGCGGTGCGGCTGGACTTCGATAGTGACGATCGCGTCGCCGGGTCCGCCTGGCCCCTCTTCGCCCTTGCCGCCAAGGCGCATCTGGGTTCCGCTTTCAACCCCTGCAGGCAATTTCAGATCGATCGTCTTGCCATCGCGTAGCGTGATGCGCTGCGGGCTGAGCTTGGCCGCATCTTCGAAGGTGACGGCCAGGCGATAGGCAACATTCGCCCCTTTCGGCGCCGCGCGGCGGCCGAAGCCGCCAAAGCCGCCGCTGAAGCCGCTTCCACTGCCACGGCGCGCGCCGCCGCCGAACAACCCGTCGAAGATGTCGCTGAAGTCGCCGCCTTCGCCGTTGAAGTCGGCCTGGAAGCCGCCCTGCGGTGCGCCACCGCCGCCATAGCCGAACGGCGAGGTCGGATTACCATCGCCATCGATCTCACCGCGATCGAACCGGGCTCGCTTGTCCTTGTCAGTGAGCAGGTCATAGGCGTGGGTCACGCTGCTGAACCGCTCCGAAGCCTGGGGATTGTCCTTGTTGCGGTCGGGATGAAGTTCCTTGGCGAGCTTGCGATACGCCTTCTTGATGTCGGCTTCGCTCGCGCCTCGCGCCACGCCCAGAGTTGCGTAAGGATCGGCCACTAAATTCCCCGTCGGACAAACGAATGCATATCCGCTCTTAGAGGCGGATGGTTTGAATGGAAGATTGTCGCGCGCGGCGCGTTACGCAAGGCTCGTCAAGCGGCGACCGCCTTTTCGAGCGGCTCCACGTCCACCGACACGCTCATCTTCTGCGCGCCGGCGCCCAGCACGATGCCGTCGATCGGCGCGATGTCGGCATAGTCCCGGCCGATGGCGACGACGACATGGTCCTCGGCCATCCAGATACCGTTTGTCGGATCGACCCCCACCCAGCCGAGTTGCGGGCCACCCCAGACCAGGACCCAGGCATGCGTAGCGTCGGCACCAACAAGGCGGGGCTGACCCGGAGGGGGCAAGGTGCGAAGATACCCAGAGACATAGGCGGCGGGAAGACCGGCTGCGCGCAGGCCGGCGATCATGATCTGAGCGAAGTCCTGGCAGACACCGCCGCGCTTGGAAAAAGCTTCACTGGGAGAAGTGTCGACCAGCGTGGCATGGGGGTCAAAGGCGAACTCGCGCTGGATCCGGTGTGCCAGGGCCATCGCGGCTTCGAGTATCCCGCGGCTCGGGGAAAGATCGGGCGCACACCAGGCGGCTATGTCCCGGTCGAGCGCGATGAGGGGCGACGGGAACAGATAGGCCGCCGGGCTGGCGGGCGACGCATCGTGGCTCGCACGAGCCCAAGCGGCGATCTGCTCCAGGCTGGGATCGTCGGGGCGCGGGATCGGGATCGGGCGCTCGACCCGCACGCGGGCACGGCTTTCGATCGTCAGGGAATCGGAAGGCGCGTCGAGTACGAGACGGACCACATTGGCGAGACCGGCCTCGGCGCGGGCGGGATAGGTTCGGGCCTGCGGGTCGATCAGGAGTTGGTAGTCCTCGACCTGCTGACCCGACCAGAGGATGGGCTTGAGGCGCAGGTTGTTTCGGGCGAACGCGACCGGTCGGGCATATTGAAACCGAGTGACGTGGCAAATTTGGTAGAGCATCCCGATCTACACCCAAATCAGTGAAGCTGACCGCAGCGGCTCTGGGCCTTGCAGAAAATATCGCTTTGATATCGCTTCGGAAAGTTCACCCAGCCGCAGCAACAACGAATCAATGACAGGCGCGTCGAACACATTGACCTTTGTCGTGACGAAGCTGGCTGCGAGTGACCTGGCCAGTTCCTGTTGCGGCTCGGCCAACCCATCGTCCGACAGCACTGGAAGCGTGTTCAAATGCGCCGAGATCGCCGCTACCTGGAAAGCGACGCCACGCGGATTGCCGGGGTCGAGGGCGACCAGATCCACCACCGCCGCCCGGGCGATGCCGGCCAGGTAGCGCTGGCGATAGCTGATCTGGCTGTCGGCGAGGTCCAACAAGGTCGAGAGATCGTCCGCGGTCGCATCCTTGCCACCGAACGCGCGGAGGAAACGAAGCATCGCCGACGCCCGCTCGACCCGCCGGCCGAGGTCGTGGAAGCGCCAGGAATCGGTGCGTGCCATATGCTCGGCGGCGAGTCCTGCGAGCGCCGAATAGCGACGCTGAAGCGAGCCGGCCCGATCGAGCAGCACGCCACGTTCCGGAAAAGGCGCATCGAGCAAGCGGATCATGTCTGCCGAGAGCCGATCGCGGGACACCTGGCCGATGAAACGGGCCTGCGTGTTGATCTTGCGGACGCTGTGCCAGCGGTCCTCGGCTTCCATCGCCGTGCGCACGAGCTGCGTCAGGTCCGCGCGGCGCAGGCCCTTGGGCGCGGGCGCTGCATCGGCGGCAACGACGAGACGGGCGAGCCGTTCGACGGTATCGGCTGAAAGCGCCGCCCCGGTGTCCGCGCTGATCGAGTGGCCGAGCAGCACGCGCAACACGCCGAGCAGCGCCTCTCCGCGTTCCAGATAGCGGCCGAGCCAGAAGAGGTTGTCGGCAACGCGCGACGGCAATGTGCCTGGATTCCGACGGAGGCGTACGCCCTCCTGCGCCGGCAGCAGCGAAACCGGCGCGACCGGATCAGGACCGTGGACGCAGACATCGGCCGACAAACTGCCCTCCCCCATCGCTGCGGCGCGGACATCCTCGTGCATGCCGATCCGGGCGAAGCCGCCGGGAAGCACCGACCAGCCGCCATCGGCACCTCGGGCGGCGAAGACCCGCAGCGTGAAAGGACGTGACACCAGGTCGCCGTGATCGGGCACTGGCATCGTCGAGAGTTGGACGGCTTCCTGGCCGACATAGTCCTGCGGACGGCGCGTGAGATCGTCGAGCAGCGCGGCACGCTGAACGACGCTCAGCGATGCGCCGAGAACCGGCTTGTCGCCGGGCAAGCCGAGCGGCGCTGGACCGAATGCGGGTCCAATGACCAACTCGTCGAGATGATCGGCGACATACCCGCGTTCCGCATCGCCGCCGCACCACCACGTGGCGATGTTCGGTAGTGAAAGCGGTTCGCCTAGCAGGCGTTCCGCCAGCGAGGGCAGGAAGGCAGCGAAGGCGGGAGCTTCCAGCAGGGCCGCCCCGGGAGCGTTGGCGACGACGACGTTTCCGGCCGCCATCGCGTCGACGAGACCCGCCACGCCGATGGTCGAATGCGAGTCGAGGGCGAGCGGATCGAGCAGCCGCGGATCCAGGCGGTGCCACAGCGCGTCGATACGCTTGAGCCCGGCGATCGTGCGGACATAGAGCTGGTCGTCGAGCACAACGAGATCCGGCCCTTCGACCAGCAGAAAGCCGAGATAACGCGCGAGGTGCGCCTGTTCGGCATAGCTCGGATTGAGCCGGCCCGGCGTTAGCAGCGCGATCCGCGGGTCGACGCGGCGGCAGCGCGCGGCGAGCCCGTCGCGGAACGCGGCAAAGAAGGGCGCATGGCGCTCGATATTGAGGCGCGATTGGAGCCCGCCGACGGTCCGTGACATCGCCAGGCGGTTCTCAAGTGCGAAGCCGGCGCCGGCCGGTGCGCGGAGATGATCGGCGAGGACCCGCCATTCGCCACTGGGGCCACGGCAAAGATCGAAGGCGACGAAATGGAGGTGCCGCCCTCCCGGCGGCTCCAGCCGGTCCAGCGGCCGGAGGAAATAAGGGCTGCCGGTGACCAGCATGGCGGGGACATGCCCCTCGCCGACGAGATCGCCGGGGCCGTAAAGGTCGGCAAGCACCGCCTCGAGCAGGTCCGCGCGCTGCACAACGCCAGCGACGATGTCCTGCCATTCGGCCTTTTCCAAGAGGAGCGGTACGGGGGAGAGCGGCCAGGGACGTTCCTCGCCCTCACCTACGACGCGAAAGCCGGTCCCGATATCGTCAGCATGACGCCGGGCGCGTTCGCGTACCAAGCCCCAGTCGTCACCGCCGATCGTCGCCAGTTCTTCGAACAGCGCCGTCCATGCAGCGTCCTGACCTTTAGAGCACAGTACGTCGCCCGTCGCGGCACGGGCGCAATAATCGGCCATCCAGCGATCGGCGATGGTCGCAGCGTCGAACAAAGGCGCGGCACGGCTGGCCAAGAACGCTTCCCCAAATGGGCTGAGTACGTGCGTGATGCGGGAAAGCAGGTGGGCTGGCAACAAGGGATCGGCGCGAAGGAGCGCGGCTTACATGCCGACAAGCATCACAAGTTCATCGGCCGCTTGCGTAGCCGCTGATGGCGGCACCCACGGAAAGAGCCCTCTCCCACAAGCGGGAGAGGGCGATTGGATCTTTACTTAGCTTAGCGGCAGCGAACGTTGCCGCGATCGACTTCGCGACCGAGGAGCGCACCGCCGCCGGCGCCGAGCAGCGTACCGAGCGTGCCGCCGCCGACCAGGTTGCCGAGCACGCCGCCGCCGATGCCGCCGATCACCAGACCAGTGGTGCCGTCGTTACGGCGGCAATAGGCGCGGCCGTCACGGCCCTTGTAGATGCGGTCGTTGCGGCCAAGGCGGCGTTCGCGGTCGCGGCGGCCTTCACGGTAGCTGCGCGTCGGCTCCCAGTTGCGGTCGTTGTCGCGCCAGCGATAATCACGGTTGTTGCTCTGCGAACGATATTCACGATTCGACTGAGCGTCGGCCGGAGCTGCCATCGCCGGCACGGCCATAGATGCCATTACGAATGCGGCCAGAAACTTCTTCATATACTGAACTCCCTCAGGACGGCGCACGGCAGGGGGGCAGGCCGCAGCACCAGGCGGACATATGTCCGAGGTCTGAGGAACGGAGTTGACTGGGTTAGGGTTCCGCAGCGTGGGAATAGATCGTCCGGAGACTGCCGAGCTTCCACGCGAAAAGCGTGAGGCACCCTGACGAACGGGCAATATGCGCGCTAAAGGGTTTCAGATGAATTCAACCGAGATATTGATCACCGCCCCGCTGCTCCCGTCGGTGATGGACGCGCTGGAATCAGCGTTCACGACCCACCGGCTATGGGAACAACCCGATAGGCACGCATTTCTCGACAGTGTGGGCCCGCATATTAGAGGCGCCGCGACGAGCACCTATCACGGCCGAATCGACGATGCGTTTCTGGCGCAGCTGCCCGCGCTGGAGATCGTCGCAAGCTTCGGGGTCGGGTATGACAATGTCGATGCTGCCGCCGCCGCGGCGCGGGGCGTGGTGGTCACAAACACCCCAGGCGTTCTGGATGAGGAAGTCGCCGACCTGACCATTGGCTTGCTGCTCGCCACGGTGCGACAGATACCGCAGGCCGAGCGCTTTCTACGTGAGGGGCAGTGGCTGAAGGGGGCATTTCCGCTGTCGCCGACGCTGCGCGGACGCCGGATCGGTATCGTCGGGCTGGGTAATATCGGCAAGGCAGTGGCCCGCCGACTGGAAGGGTTCGACGTCGCGGTCGCCTATCACGGTCGGTCCAAGCAGGAAGACGTGCTGTTCGACTATCATCCGACATTGGTCGGCCTGACGGAAGCGTCCGACGTGCTGATCGCGATCGTGCCGGGTGGCGCTGGAACGCGGAACCTGATTGATGCCGAGGTGCTGGCGGCGCTGGGTCCCCAGGGCATCCTGATCAACGTCGCACGCGGAAGCGTAGTCGACGAAGCGGCGCTGATCGCGGCGTTGCAGTCGGGGACGATCCTGTCCGCAGGGCTGGACGTCTATGCCGACGAGCCCCGCGTGCCGCAGGCGCTGCTCGATCTGCCCAACCTGGTGCTGCTGCCGCATATCGGGTCGGGATCGGTGCAGACCCGGGCCGCAATGGGGCAGTTGCTGGTAGATAATCTGGTGCAGTGGTTCGCCGAAGGGCGCCCGGTGACCAGCGTGCCGGAGACCGCGCATCTGTTTGCCGGATAGGTACCAGGGTTCGATCCACCTGCAATAAGCCTGCTCCCCGGCGGAGGCCGGGCCCGGTCGCAGTGGCGTTCGCGAGAAGCTGGCTCCCGCCCCCGCGGGGGACGGGTCGGTTACTGGTCAAGTTAGAGTTCAGGCGTGTACGCGCCTTGCCTTGGTGAGAGCTTCGGCGATAGCGGGGCCGTCATAGGGTTTGCGCAGCAGCACCGCGCCCTCGCCCTCCAACCCGGCGACATGATCGTTGCCGGTGGCGAAGATCACGCCGACATGGGGGCGCAGTTCGCGGGCGCGGGTCGCCAGCACGGAGCCCGAAATGCCGGGAAGTTCGACGTCGGTGAACAGGATGTCGATCGGCACGGTCTGGAGTGCGGTCGTCGCATCCTCGGCACTGGCAGCTTCCACCACGGTGTGCCCGAGATGCTGGAGCAGTTCGGCGGTGTTGGCGCGGATCAGTGTGTCGTCCTCGACCAGCAGGATGCTGAGGCGGGCCGGCGCAGCGTCGGGCGCGGACATGTTGGAGAGCGCCAGCTTCTGCTCGGATACGCTCGCGCCGCGCTGACGCTGGTTGGCGAGGACGTAGCGCACCTTTCGTGCCAGCATCTCGCGGGTATAGGGTTTCGAAAGGAGATCGACGCCTTCGTCCAGACGCCCGCCATGGACGATCGAGTTCTCGGTGTAGCCGGACGTGAACAGGACGGCGACGTCTGGGTAACGATCGCGGGTGATACGGGCGAGCTCGGGACTCTTGAGCGTTCCAGGCATGACGACGTCGGTGAAGAGCAGGTCGATCGCCACGCCGCTTTCGACGATGGCGAGCGCGGAAGCCGCGTCCCGCGCCTTGAGCACGCGGTAGCCCAGTTCAGTGAGCAGGTCGATTGCGGTGGCGCGGACCTCGTCATCGTCCTCGGCGACCAGGATCGTCTCGCTGCCACCGACCACCGGGCCAGTATCGGCCAGTTCGCCGACTTCTTCGGCCTGGAGTGCGCGGGGGAGGTAGAGCTTCACGGTCGTGCCCTGCCCCACCTCCGAATAGATCTTCACATGGCCGCCGGATTGCTTGACGAAACCATAGACCATCGAAAGGCCGAGCCCGGTGCCCTTGCCCTCCGGCTTCGTGGAGAAGAACGGCTCGAACACCTGGGTCAAGATGTCAGGGCCGATGCCCTGACCGGTGTCGGTGACGGCGAGCAGGACGTATTGGCCTGGCGTCACTTCGGCATGGGTACGGGCATAATTGTCATCCAGATGGGCGTTGCCGACTTCGATCGTCAGCTTGCCCTGGCCATCCATGGCGTCGCGCGCGTTGATTGCGAGGTTGAGCAAGGCGTTCTCGACCTGGCCCGGATCGACAAAGGTGTTCCACAAGCCGCCCGACACGACGGTCTCGACTTCGACCGCATCGCCGATGGCCCGGCGGAGCATGTCCTCCATCCCGTAGACAAAGCGGCCGATGTTCACGACCTTGGGCTCGAGCGGCTGGCGACGACCGAAGGCGAGCAGCTGGGCGGCAAGCTTGGCGCCGCGGCTGACCCCAGCGAGCGCGTTGGTCACGCGGCGCTCGGCACGGTCGTTCCCGGCCACGTCCTTCGCGAGCAGCTGGAGATTCCCTGAGACGACCTGGAGCAAATTGTTGAAGTCGTGCGCGACACCGCCCGTAAGCTTGCCGATCGCCTCCATTTTCTGCGCCTGCTGGAGTGCGGCTTCGGCTTGGCGGCGTTCGGCGATTTCCGTGACGATCCGCGTTTCGAGCGTTTCGTTCAAGCGACGCAGTTGCTCGGTCGCGTAGTGCTGCTCGGTGACGTCGTTGCCTTGGACGAAGATACCGGTCACCGCCCCCGTCGGGTCGAGGATCGGCTGATAGATAAAGTCGATGTAGCGCTCCGCGGCTGGGGAGCCGGCATCGGAGAGCACCAGGCGCACCCCTCGCCCGACAAAGGGCTGGCCGGTCTGGTAAACCCGGTCAAGCAGATCGAGAAAGCCCTGCTCCACGACTTCGGGCAGCGCCTCGCGCACGGATTGGCCGACTACGTTTTCGCGGCCGACGACACGGTGATATGCGTCGTTTGCGAGCGTGAAGACATGATCAGGGCCGCTTAGCACCGCGATGAAGCCGGGGGTCTGAACAAACAGGCTGCGGAGAAAGGCGCGTTCCTGTTCGAGTGCCAGATTGTCCCGCTGTACCGCCTGCGCCCGCTGGAAGACGCCGGCTTCGACCAGATTGTTGCTGCTGCCGGCATCCCGGGCGAGCGCGCGTAGCCGCTGGAGCTCGGTGACGTCGACGGTGTGCTGAAGGATGTACGCGGTTTCACCCGCACGGTTGGGAACCGGGGTGTGGGTGGCGCTCCAATAGCGCTCTTCCGAGCCGAGGCCACCGGCCAGCGGGATATCGTAGCGGATGAGCGGGAGGTGGTCCGGCGCGCCGCTTTCCGCGACCCGGCTGAGCGAGCCATGAAGCAGACGGTAGCTTTCCGAACCGGGATCGCTCGGGAACGCCTCGAACATATTGCGGCCGAGAAGATCGGCACGGGCGCGGCCGGTCGCGATGCAATATGCGTCGTTCATCGCGATCAGCGTGAACTGGCGGTCCACCAGAACATAAGGGTTGGCGGAGCGCGAAAATACGGCTTCGAAATCAACGGATTGCGGCATAATGAGCGTTGATCTTCCAGTTGCGGCGCTGGGATCCCGTTTGAGCACGGGTGTACTTGGTGGTTCGCTATCGCGGAAGAACGTTGAAGTTCAAGAAGATTGTAGACCGTCACACGCAGGCCGGTGGCTCAAAGGTCCGGCAAGGTTTGGTCGGCTTCGCCCCAGCCGGCGAGCGCACGGCTGGCGGCGCGTTCGAGCAGCTCGGGCGCGTCGCGGATGGTGAAGCGCTTGGCAGATTCGAGGTCCCGCAGTTCGCTCCAGGTGATGGGCGCGGAAACTGGCGCATTCTCCCGAGCGCGGGCGACATAAGGAAGGACGGCGGTGGCGCCGCGCTGATTGCGAAGATAGTCGATGAAGATCTTGCCCTTGCGCGTGACCTTTTTGAGGTTGGCGGTGTAGCGATCGGGATCGGCTTGGGCGAGGGCGCGGGCGAAGCGCTCGGCGAAGGAGCGGACTTCGGGCCAGTCGGCTTTCGGCACGAGGGGCACGACGACATGGACGCCCTTGCCGCCGGAGAGCAGCGGCCAACTGGTCAGGCCGATATCGGCGAGATGGCCCTTCAGGTCTTCCGCCGCCTTCTTCACGAGCTCGAAGTCTAGCCCCTCGTCGGGATCGAGATCGAAGACGAGGCGGTCCGGCTTCTCGATGTCTGCGACCAGGCTGCCCCAGCCATGGAATTCGATCGTGCCCATCTGGACGCAGGCCATGATGCCGTCGACATCGTCCAGATATAGGTAGGGCTGCACCGAGCCATCCTTCTCGCGTACGTCGACGTGGTGGACGTCCTCACCGAAGCTGCCGGCATCGTGCTTCTGGAAGAAGCAATGCTTGGCGCGGCCCTGGGGACAGCGGACCAGGCTGATCGGCCGGTTGGCGAGCCAGCGCAGCGCAGCGGGGGCGATCGCCTGGTAATAATCGGCGAGTTCGCCCTTGGTAAGACCAGACTCGGGGTAGATCACGCGCTCGCGATTGCTGATCTTGATGTGGGTCTCGGGCAGCGTCGGCGCTGCGGGTAGCGGCGTGGGTGTTTCCGGGACGACCTCACTGGCCTTCTTGTCCTCGCGCAGGCCGAGGAAGCTGGCGTGGCGGACGACATTCTCGGCGGTAAATTCGGCAAAGGCGATTTCGGCCACGAGCTCTGGCTTGATCCACTGCGCGCCGCGGGCCTCCGCCCTGGGTACAGCAGCGGCGGGCTTGTCTGTCGCGATCTTGTCGAAGCGTTCGCGCAGGTCGTGGAGCGTAGCCGTGCTGAAGCCGGTGCCGACCTTGCCGGCATAGCGAAGGCCCTCGGGCGCGTTTAGCCCGAGCAGCAGCGAGCGGAAGCCGCGTCCCTTGGCGGCGGAGGGCGTCCAGCCGATGATCACGAATTCCTGCCGCCGCGTACATTTGATCTTGAGCCAGGACTTGGTGCGGGTGCCGCGGTAGGGCGCGTCGGCGCGTTTGGAGACGACGCCCTCATATCCTTGGGCACACATAGTTTCGAACAACTTTTCGCCGTTGCCGATGATGTGTTCGGAGAATTGGATACGCGGGTTGACGTTCTCGATGACGCTGCGGAGACGTTCCTTGCGCTCTAGCTGGGGGAGCTTGGTGACGTCCTCGCCGCCACTTGCCAGCAGGTCGAAAGCGAAGAGAGTCAGGTCGTTACCGCCAGCAGAGATGGCTTCCTGGAGCGTCGAGAAGTCGGGCTTGCCGTCCTTGAAGGCGACGATTTCGCCGTCGAGGAGCGTTCCGGACGGCAATTTGGCGGCGGATTGCGCGATTCCGGGAAATTTTTCCGTCCAATCCAGCCCTGAACGCGTGTAAATCCGCGCGGATTCACCGTTCGACGCGACCAGCGCGCGGTATCCGTCATACTTTACTTCGTGCAGCCAGGCGGTGCCGGTGGGGACGGTGTCGACCAGCGTAGCGAGCTGCGGGGCAGTGAAATCGGGGAGCTTGACGCTGGCTGCGCGCTTGCGCGGGGATGACGGAGCGGCAGGCGCGGCACGGGTAGCCGGCTTCTTCTTGGCGACCTTCTTGCCCTCGGCGATTTCCTGCATGGTGCGCCCGGTGTGGACGCTGGTCAGGCCGGTTTCGACCAGCACGTCGGTCGCACCGGCAAAGCCGTCGTTGATCTTGCGCAGCAGCCAGTTCTCGTTCTTCTCCTTGCCCCGGGGCTTGAGGCGGATCAGCAGCCACTCGCCCTTCATCCGCTCGCCATCCAGGCGAAAATGGAGATGGCCTTTCTCCAGGTCCTTGGCCGACTTGCCCTCGATCGGCTCCCAGAAACCATCATCCCACAGCATGACCGTGCCGCCGCCATATTCGCCCTTGGGGATCGTCCCCTCGAAATCGGCGTAGGAGAGCGGGTGGTCTTCGGTGCGGACGGCGAGGCGCTTTTCGTCGGGGTCGAGGCTCGGCCCGCGGGTGACCGCCCAGCTCTTGAGCACGCCGTCGACTTCGAGGCGGAAGTCCCAGTGCAGGCGCGTGGCGTCGTGCTTCTGGACGATGAAGCGGTTGCCGCCGGTCGAGGCTACCGCACCCGAAGGCTCGGCGGTCTTGGTGAAGTCGCGCTTGGCATTGTATCGGGCGAGAGGGTCCAGCTTGGCCATCCGCGTCACGCCCGCTTGCGCGCCGGCGCCTTTTTGGCGGCGGTGCTGCGGCTGCCCGCACGCGGGGCCGCAGGCTTGTCATTGGCGGCCTTGGGCGTGCTCTTCTTGGCCGGCGCCTTCTTGACCTCCGGGTCCTTGGCGGCGCCGGGCTTCTCGAGCGACTTCTTGAGCGCGGCCATCAGATCGACCACGTTGGAGCCGCGGCTGGGCGCCTCGTCGCCGACGTCCTCCAGGATCTTCTTGCCCTTGGCCTTTTTCTTGCGCTCGATCAGTTCCTTGAGCGCGTCGACATAGCGGTCGTGGAATTCCTGAGGATCGAACTTCGACGCCTTCTTGTCGATCAGCGTGGTGGCCAAATCGAGCAGTTCGGCATCCGGCTCCGAATCGGGAATGTCGCGAAAATAACCCTGGGCCTTGTTGACCTCGTCAGCGTAGCGCAGCGTCTCCAGCACCATGCCGCGGCCGCACGGCTTGAGGCTGACGACATATTCGCGGCCCCGCATGGCGAGCTGGCCGAGCCCGACTTTTCGGGCGCGGCGGAGCGCTTCGCGCAGCACGATGAAGGCTTCCTCGGCGAGGTCGTCTGCGGGCACGACGAAATAGGGCTTCTCGTAATAGAGCACGTCGATCTCGTCGGCGTCGACGAACTGGGTGAGCTCCAGAGTCTTTTTGGACTCGAGCTTCACCGCGTCGATCTCGTCCTGCTCGAGCAGGACATACTCGCCCTTCTCCACCTCGAAGCCCTTCACGATCTCGTCGACATCGACCGCGCCGATGCCGGGGGCGACCTTTTCGTACTTGATCCGCTTGCCGCTGGGTTCGTGGATCTGGTGGAAGCTGATCTGCGCGCCGGATTTGGTGGCGGAATAGATTTCGACGGGAATGGAGACCAGCGCCAACCGGATCTGTCCCTGCCAATAGGCGCGTGCGGCCATTCCCGTTCTCCGTCGTTGCGAGGCCGATTCAAAGCGCGAGGGAGGGAGTCGTTCCGCATTACTAATCCTCCCCCGCAAGGGGGAGGGGAACCGCGGCGCAGGCGCGTGGTGGAGGGGTAATCGCCACAAGCCGTGTCGCCCGTGGACACTACCCCTCCACCAGCTTCGCTGGTCCCCCTCCCCCTCCGGGGGAGGATTTGGGAAACTGGCGGGGGAGGATCGAAGTGCGCCCCTCCCCCTTTTGGGGGAGATTGTGTAAGGGGCTCGCATGACCGATCCCATCAGCCTGTTCGACGCCTGGTTCGCCGAGGCGCAGGCGAGCGAGCCCAACGATCCGAATGCCATGGCGCTGGCGACGGTGGACGGGCGCGGGCAGCCTGCGGTGCGCATGGTGCTGCTGAAGGGGCATGGAGCCGATGGCTTCGTGTTCTACACCAATGGCGAGAGCCGCAAGGCGGCCGACCTGGCGACCAGCCCGCGGGCGGCGCTGCTGTTCCACTGGAAGTCGCTGCGGCGCCAGGTGCGCATCGAGGGTGCCGTTACGCAAGCAAGCGATGCGGAGTCCGACGCCTATTTCGCCAGCCGTGGGCGCGACTCGCAACTGGGGGCATGGGCATCGGACCAGTCGCGGCCGCTGGATGCTCGCGCTACCTTCGAGGCGCGCTTTGTAGAGGTACAGGCGCGGTTCGAAGGCGGCGACGTGCCGCGCCCGCCGCATTGGGGCGGATATCGGGTAGTCCCGGAGCGGATCGAGTTCTGGCAGGACCGTGCGCACCGGCTGCACGAGCGGCGTTTGTTCGTGCGCGACGGCGCAGGCTGGAGCGAAGGGTTGCTGTTTCCGTGAACGCGCCGGTTCATCTGGAAGCGCCCAAGCCCAAGCGGAGCCTGCTGAGCGAGACCACGGCACGCGCGGCGGTGGCCAGCGCGACCACTGCCATCCTGCTGCTGACCCTCAAGGCGATCGCCGCATGGCAGACCAATTCGGTCGCCCTGCTGGGCAGTCTGGCGGATTCGAGCCTGGACGTGCTGGCGTCGCTGGTGACGTTGTACGGCGTGCGGCTGGCGGCGACTCCGGCAGATCACGACCACCGGTTCGGCCATGGCAAGGCCGAAGCGCTGGCGGCGCTGTTCCAGGTGGCTTTGGTGACGGCATCGGCGGGCGCGATCGGCTGGCGGGCGATCCAGTCGTTCCAGCGCGAGGCGCCGGTGTCCGATCCCGGGCTGGGCATTGCGGTGTCGATCGTGGCGATCGCCGCGACCTTGGTCTTGGTGTCGTACCAGCGGCGGATCATCGCCGAGACCGGATCGGTCGCGATCCAGGCGGACAGCCTGCACTATCAGGGCGACATCCTGCTCAACCTGTCGGTGATCCTGGCGCTGGTGCTGGAACGGTATCTGGCGCTGAACGGAGCCGACGCGGTGTTCGGCATCGTCATCGCGGTGTGGCTCGGCTGGGGCGCGTTCAAGGCGTCCGCCGAGGCGATCGACCAGTTGATGGACAAGGAATGGCCCGAAGACGAGCGGGCCCGCTTCGTCGAAGTGGCGATCGGCAATCCCGAAGTGCGCGGCATTCACGATTTCCGCACGCGGCGATCGGGCGGGCACGCCTTTGCGCAGTTCCACATGGTGGTCGCGCGCGACATGAACGTCGCCGACGCACATGATGTGGTGGAGGAAGTGGAGGACGCGCTGCATGCCGCCTTCCCGCGTACCGAAGTGCTGATCCACCTCGATCCAGAGGGTCATGTCGATACCGACAATCCGCTGGTCGAGCAGGACGTAACGCCACACTGGTTCCGGAAGCGCTGATGCCTGCCCTGCCCTTTGCCCAGATCGATGCCTTTGCCGATCGGGCGTTCACCGGCAATCCTGCGGCGGTGGTGCCGCTGGAGGCCTGGCTGGACGACGCGGTGCTGCAGCGGATCGCGGCGGAAAACAATTTGTCGGAAACGGCCTTCTTCGTCGCCGATGCGAGCGGAGAAGCCGATTTCGAGCTGCGCTGGTTCACCCCGGCGGTGGAAGTCGAGCTGTGTGGCCATGCGACGCTGGCGAGCGGGCACTATCTGCTGTCGAGTGACGCGGCACGCGAGCGCGTGACGTTCCGCACTCGCCAGTCCGGCGTGCTGGAGGTAGCCCGCGACGGCGACGGCGACGGCTATGCCATGGCGCTGCCGGCTTATCCGCCCGAGCCGGCCGAGGTGCCTGGACTGCTCGACGCGCTGAGGGTCGAGGGCGAGACGCTGTGGCATCCGCGCGGCTACGATCTGACCGTGGTCGAGAGCGCCGAGATCGTGCGGGGCCTGACCCCCGACTTCCGCGCGCTGGCGGCGACGGGCAACACGCTCAACATCGTGACCGCACCGGGCGACGGTGGCGTGGACGTGGTGAGCCGCGTGTTCGCGCCGGCGGTAGGGCTGGACGAGGATCCGGTGACCGGATCGGCACATGCGGTGCTCGCACCTTATTGGGCGAAGCGGCTGGGGCGGAACCGGTTCACGGCGTTTCAGGCGAGCGCGCGTGGTGGGCATGTCGGGTGTCTGGTCGAGGGGAACCGGGTGGTGCTGGGCGGTCGCTGTGTGACCGTGATCGAAGGGCGGTTTTTCGCCTGAGCCAGTCCTCCTCCCGCAAGGGGGAGGTGACGCGGACTGGCGCGAGCGAGGCGTATTCTCCTCATGGCCCATCGCCTGTGGAAACTACCCCCCCACCAGCTTCGCTGGTCCCCCTCCCCCTTCCCCTCCGGGGGAGGAGTTTGTTGGGCGCGCCCCGTGTGGACCAATCCTCCCCCGGAGGGGGAGGTGGCGCGCGCTAGCGTGACGGAGGGGTATTCTCCTCATGGGGCGGCGCTGGCGGGGCCTACCCCTCACCGCTTTTGGCGGAGTGACTTTCCCGAAGGATTTCAAGCCAGCGCGAGTTCGGCGCGTTCGGTTTGCTGGATCCAGCCGCCGCCGAGGACGCGGTCGCCGGCGTAGAGCACCGCGGCCTGCCCCGGGGCCACGCCATATTCGGGGAGCTCGAACACCACGCGATCGCCGTCGAAGCGGGCAGGCACTGGCTTGGCGAGGCTGCGGACCTTGACGGTCATTTCGCCGCGATAATCCCCGGCCAGCCAATTGACCTTGTCGATGCGCGCGGCGCGGACGGCGAGGGCGCGCTTGGGGCCGACGATCACCTGGCGAGACTGCGCGTCGAGGCGAAGCACGTAATAGGGCTCGGCGGCGCCGCCGATCTCGAGCCCGCGGCGCTGGCCGACGGTGAAGTGGATCAGCCCCTTATGCTGGCCGAGCACGCGTCCGCTCTCATCGACGATGTCGCCGCTGGTTTCGGCCTCCGGCCGCAGCTTCTTGACCAGGCTGGCATAGTCGCGGTCGGGAACGAAGCAGATGTCCTGGCTGTCAGGCTTGGCCGCGACGCCCAGGCCCAGTTCGGCAGCGAGTTCGCGCACCTGGGCCTTGGGCATGCCGCCGAGAGGAAAGCGCAGGAAATCTAGCTGCGCGGCAGTTGTGGCGAACAGGAAGTAGCTCTGGTCGCGCGCGGGATCGATCGCGCGGTGGAGTTCGGGACCCTGCGCGCCCTGGACCCGGCGGACATAATGACCGGTCGCCAGGCAATCGGCACCAAGATCGCGGGCAAGCGCGAACAGATCGGTGAATTTGGGGCCCATGTTGCACTTCACGCACGGGATCGGGGTGCGGCCAGCGAGATACTCGTCGGCGAAATCGTCGATCACGGTCTCCTTGAAGCTCGACGCATGATCGAAGACGTAGTGCGCGATGCCAAGCTTGTCGCAGACGGCGCGAGCATCGCGGATGTCGCGTCCGGCACAGCAGGAGCCTGCGCGGCCCACCGCTTCGCCATGATCATAGAGCTGGAGCGTGACGCCGATCGTCTCCGCCCCGCTCGCCGCGGCCAAGGCGGCCACGACCGAGGAGTCGACCCCGCCCGACATGGCGACGACGATGCGCCGCGCGGCAAGCGGCTGGGGAAGCTGGAAATCGGCGGGGATCATCGTCCACGCACATAGGCTTTCCCGCCGGATTGTTCCAGCGCGCGCAGCCTAACCCAATGGCAACGTAAGTTAAGCGATCGTGTGCGTCGCCTTTACCGCGCTTTCACTCGGGATCGCTAGAGCCGGTGATCCCACGAAGTCGCACGGGAATGAATTGCCTTGGACCTGAGCTTTGCCAGACTGGATCGCGATGTGGCGGTCACCGCCATGCCGACCGAACTGGCGGTGCTGCTGGTGGGCGTGGCGGCACGCCAGGCGGCAAGCCCTACGGCACGGGTCCAGGCGCGCATCGGCAGGGCAGCGCCTGCCGACACGTTGCTGGCGCCGGGTCATGGCTGTTTCCACCGTACGGCCGCCTGGGCGCTGAGAGGCCGACCAGAGGAATGAAGATGGCGTTTACCTAGGCGTTTTAGCCGATGTTCAAGCACCGGCGGATACCTAGGGGATGCGAGTTGCGTAGCTGGGGCAGAAGCCCCGAAGAGGCAGTAGAAATGATTGAAAATCAGAAGATCCGTCCCGCAAAGGTCATCGGCCCCCTCGGCGAGCCGCTGACCCTCGATACGCTGCCCCCGCCCAGCACCACCCGCTGGGTCGTGCGGCGCAAGGCAGAAGTCGTGGCCGCGGTGAATGGCGGATTGCTGAGCGTGGATGAAGTCTGCGAACGCTACGGACTGACCGTGGAAGAGTTCGCTGGCTGGCAGCGGGCGATCGACCGCTCGGGCATGCCGGGACTACGCGTGACGCGCATCCAGCATTACCGCTCCTTGTACGAGCGCCAGCAGAAGTTCTGAGCGCCAGGGAGGGTTACCGCAGCCGGCTTGGGTTGGGCTGGTTCTGGCCGCATCTCGCCGCTTCGAGCCGCTTTTACAGCGCTCTCAAGTTGACAATCCGAAGGTTCCGCGACCCCGGTCAAAATTTCGTGACGGAACCAACATGAGTGATGACGATTTCTCCCTACATCGCCCGGCCCGCCGGGCTAACAACGGAGGGACTAGTCATGGGTCTTATTGTTTGGCTCGTCATCGGCGGCGTTGTCGGCTGGCTGGCAAGCATCGTGATGCGCACTGATGCTTCGCAGGGCATCTTCCTGAACGTCATCGTCGGCATCGTCGGCGCGTTCATTGCCAGCCTGCTGTTCGGCGCCGGCATCAACGACGGTATCACCGTCACCACGTTCCTGACTTCGCTGGTGGGTGCGATCATCCTCCTCGCGATCGTCAACCTCGTTCGTCGCGGCTCCGTTCGCTAAGCACGAGACTTGGTAACAAAAAAGGGGCTGCCCTTGATGGGCGGCCCCTTTTTCATGCGTGCTCCGCCTGGGTCCCTGATTACTTCAGGAGGAAGCGGACGGAGACGTTGATGCTGACCTCGCGCTCGCCGGGCAGCACTTGCGTGTCGGCCGCGGCGAACGCGCCGCGGCGGGTTCCGGACACGATGATCTCCTGCGGCCCGATCGAGCCACCTTCGGAAATCGCCAGGATACGATCCACGCGCAGCCCCGCGGCGCGGGCGTAAAGCTCGGCGCGGGCGCGGGCCTTTGCGATGGCATCGGCGCGCGCCTCGTCCATCGCGGCTTCCGGCTTGTCGAGCGTCAGGTTGGGACCCGAGATGTTGTTTGCGCCCTGCCGCACCAGCGTGTCGAGGATCGCGCCGCTCTTGGCGATCTCGCGAAAGCGCACGGTGAGCTGGTTCGACGCCTGGTAGCCGGTGATCACCGGGGGCTGATTATCCTCGTTGCGATAGACGGGGTTGAGCGAAACCGCGGCAGTCTGGAGGTCGCGTTCGGCGACACCGGCCTTGCGCAATGCCGCGATGACGCTCGCCATCCGCGCGCTGTTCTGTTGCATCGCCTCCGCCGCGCTGCCCGCCTGGGTGACGACCCCGGCCTGGATCAGCGCGAGATCGGGCACGCGCGTGGTGCTGCCCTCGGCCGCCACGTCCAGCACCGCCCCATCGGCTGGCAGAAACGGGCGCATGTCCTGCGCGGCTGCGGGCAGGCTTGCGGCTGCCGCGCCGAGCGCGGCGGTGGTAGCTAGCAACGCGAGGCGGATCATCGATATTTCTCCCTTGAAAGTCAGTGCAAGCGGATCGTGCCGGGGCCGGACCGAACGGCGGCTGAACGAGGCGGCGATAGGGTGGACGTAACGCCGGCGAAAGGGTGAATGCCCAGAGGAGCCGTGCCCCCCCTCGCAGCGATCGAACCACTGGCACTTGCGGAAAACGCACGACACGGGCAAGCCATGGGCAGGGCGCGAAACGGCACTTGTAGAGGGTGCCTTATTCATATAATACAGTTCTGCACAAGCGGGGGGCGGCCTCTGGCCGTGTGGATGCGCACATGAACTATGAGGGTAGGATGTTCGGACGGCAGGATCGGCTGGAGTATACGGGCGAAGAGACGCCGCGGCGCAGCCGCCGCTGGATCTGGATCCTCGGCATCGCGATCGTGGTGGTCGGCATTGTCGCCGTCCTAGCCGTGAGCCGCAAGGACGGCGCTGCGCCCAAGGGAGCAGCTAAGGGCGCCGCGGCCGCCCAGGGTAGTTCACAGAACCCGACGGTGACCGTCGCGGTTCCGGGCAAGACGACGATGGAGACGGTGGTGACCGGCACCGGCAGCCTGGCGGCGCGCCGCGAGATGCCGGTAGGAGTCGCCGGCGAAGGTGGCATCGTCACGCGCGTTCTGGTCGAGCCGGGCAGCTGGGTCGGCGCAGGCCAGGTGCTGGCGACGGTAGACCGGTCGGTACAGACGCAGACTGCCGAATCGCTGGCCGCCTCGATCCGGGTGGCGCAGGCCGATCTTCGCCTCGCCCAGGCGGAACTGGACCGCGCCCAGCGGCTTGTCGCGAACGGGTTCATCTCCAAGGCGGACATCGACCGCAAGACCGCGGCGCGCGACCAGGCGCAGGCGCGGCTGCGCGTGTCGCAGGCGCAGTTCTCGGAAACCCAGGCTCGCAACCGGCGCTTGGACGTTCGCGCGCCGGCGGCCGGGCTGGTGCTGACGCGCCAGGTGGAGCCAGGCCAGATCGTCAGTTCCGGATCGGGTGTCCTTTTCCGCATGGCGATGGGCGGGCAGATGGAGCTGCGTACGCAGCTGGCCGAAACCGACCTTCAGAAGCTGCGCGTCGGCGCGCGTGCCGAAGTGACGCCGACCGGGATGAGCCAGACCTTCACGGGCGAAGTGTGGCAGGTATCTCCCATCATCGACCCTCAATCGCGCCAGGGCATCGCCCGAGTGTCCCTGAAGTATAATCCGGCATTGCGCCCCGGCGGGTTTGCCAGCGCGCGGATCGTCGCCGGCGGCGTCACCGCCGTCGTGCTGCCGCAGTCAGCGGTTCAGAGCGACGGGCAGGGAAATTACGTGTACACGGTCAATGCCCAGAATGTGGCGGTACGCGCACCCGTTACCACCGGAGACGTGACCGAACAGGGCGTGGCGATCACCAGCGGGCTTTCGGGCAACGAACGCGTGGTGCTGACCGCCGGCGCCTTCCTCAATCCAGGCCAGAAGGTCATCCCGAACCTTCAGAAGCTGAAATAAGGGCGACGCTGCCATGAGCTTCCGGAACATCTCGGCCTGGGCGATCCGCAACCCGGTGCCCCCTATCGTGCTGTTCATCGCGCTGACCATCGCGGGGCTCGTCAGCTTCGCGCGGATGGACGTGAACAACGATCCCGACATCGACTTCCCCATCGTGTGGATCGCGATCAGCCAGCCGGGCGCCGCGCCCAGCGAACTCGAGAACCAGATCACGCAGAAGGTCGAATCGGCGGTCCGCAGCCTGCAGGGCATCGACGAGATCAACTCCACCGTTTCGGAAGGCAGCACCCAGACGGTCGTCCAGCTCGACATCGGCACCCCGATCGACCGGGCAGTCGAGGACGTGCGTTCCGCTATCCAGCAGATCCGCGGCGACTTGCCCGACGGCATCCTGGAGCCGCAGGTCGGCCGAGTGGACACCGCCAGCGACAACGACATTGCCAGCTTCACCGCCGTCGCGCCTGACATGACGGTGGAAGAGCTCAGCTGGTACATCGACAATCAGGTGTCCAAGGAGCTGCTGTCGGTTTCCGGCATGAGCGCGGTGGACCGCAATGGCGGCGTCAACCGCGAGATCCGCGTGATCCTGGACCCCGCCAAGTTGCAGGGCGTCGGGCTGACTGCCAGCCAAGTGAATCAGCAGCTGCGCCAGGTCAACCTGAACGCTGCGGGCGGCCGCGCCGAAATCTCGGGCTTCGAACAGTCTGTACGCGTCATCGGCAACGCCAAGGATGCTTATTCGCTGGGTCAGTCTCAAATCTCGACCGGAGCGGGCCGCACCGTGCGGCTGGCCGACATCGCGATGGTGAAGGATGCCTATGCCGAGCAGCGCAGCGCTGCCGAATATAATGGCCATCCGGTGATCTCGTTCGATATCAAGCGCGCCAAGGGTGCCTCGGACGTCGAAGTGTTTCACGACGCCGAGAAGAAGCTCCAGGAACTGGAAAAGCGCAATCCGAAGGTGCACTTCGAGCTACTCAACAACAATTCCAAATATGCCGAGGAGCAGTTCCACACCGCCATGGAGGCGATGGTGGAAGGCGCAGTGCTGGCGGTCATCGTCGTGTTCCTGTTCCTGCGCGACTGGCGTGCGACGCTGATCTCGGCCTTGGCGATCCCCCTCTCGGCGATCCCCAGCTTCTGGTTCATGGAGATGCTGGGCTTCACGCTGAACCAGATGACGCTGCTCGCGCTCAGCCTGGTGGCGGGCGTGCTGGTCGACGACGCGATCGTGGAAATCGAGAACATCGTCCGCCACATGCGGATGGGTAAATCGGCCTACCAGGCATCGATCGACGCCGCCGACGAGATCGGCGTCGCCGTGCTGGCCACCACCATGTCGATCGTCGCGGTGTTCCTGCCGGTTGGACTGATGCCCGGGATCTCCGGCCAGTTCTTCAAGAACTTCGGCCTGACCGTCGTCGCATCGGTGCTGATGAGCCTTGCCGTCGCGCGTCTGCTGACGCCGATGATTGCCGCCTATTTCCTCAAGGCGCACGGCCATGCCAGCCACGGCGAAGGCATGCTGATGAACGGCTATATGAAGCTGTTGCGCTGGACGCTGCTGCACCGCTGGTCGGCGGTGCTGAGCTTCGTGATCGCGTTCGGCGCGACGATCGCCTGCTTTGCGATGCTGCCGATGACCTTCCAGCCCGCTCAGGACCAGGAGAGCGTGACCGCCACGATCGAGATGGTGCCGGGGACACCATTGGAGGCGACGGAGCAAGTCGTGACGCGCGTTGCGGATCTGCTTCAGGGTCAGCCGAACGTCGCCAATGTCTATGCCCGCAGCTTCGTCGGCAATGGCCGAGTGACCGCGAACCTGAAGGAAGACCGTACCGAAACCTCGACCGAATTCGAGAAGCGGCTGGCGCCGCAGCTCATCGCGATTCCCGATGCGCGCGTGAACTTCCGCTCGCAGTTCGGCTGGGGCTCGTCGGGACGCGACCTGACCGTGACGCTGGGCGGCGAGGATCCCGCGCTGCTCAACGCGACGGCCAACCAGCTTGTCAAGCAGATGGCCAGCATGCCGGAAGTCGTGGCCCCGCGGATCAGCGGCGACCTGCAGCGGCCTGAGATTATCATCAAGCCGCGGCTCGACTTGGCCGCGAACCTGGGCGTGACCACCTCGGCGCTGTCGAGTGCGATCCGGATCGCGACGCTGGGCGACATCGATCAGAACAGCGCCAAATTCTCGCTGTCGGATCGCCAGATCCCGATCCGGGTGGCGATCAACGAAGACGCCCGTGCCCGCCTCTCCACGATCCAGAACATGCCGGTGCAGACCCAGACCGGCGGATCGGTGCCGCTGTCGGTAGTGGCCGAAATCGGCTTCGGCGCTGGCCCGACCAAGATCGAGCGACTGAACCTGCAGCGCCGCCTCATCGTCGGCGCCGACCTGGCGATGAACCCGGCGACGGGCAAGCCGTACGTCAACAACGAGGTGATGCAGAAGATCAACCAGCTGCCGATCATGAAGAACCTTCCGGTCGGGGTCGGCCAGATGACGGTCGGCCAAGCCAAGTGGCAGGCGGAGATGCTGAACAACTTCTTCGTCGCGCTCGCATCGGGCATCTTCCTGGTCTTCGCGGTCCTGGTGCTGCTGTACCGCCGCTTCATGTCGCCGCTGGTCAACATGGGGTCGCTGCTGCTCGCACCACTGGGCGGGCTGATCGCGCTGATGCTCACCGGTAATCCGCTGTCGCTGCCGGTGTTCATCGGGATCCTGATGCTGTTCGGCATCGTCGCCAAGAACTCGATCCTGCTGATCGACTTCGCGCTGGAGGAAATGGACAAAGGGGTGCGCAAGTTCGACGCGGTCCTGGATGCGGGTCACAAGCGTGCTCAGCCGATCGTCATGACGACGGTGGCGATGGTCGCGGGCATGGTCCCGACGGCGCTGTCGCTGAGCGGCGACTCGTCCTGGCGGGCGCCGATGGGCATCGTCGTGATCGGCGGGCTGATCGTATCCACGGTGCTGACGTTGGTGATCGTTCCGGCGATCTTCAGCCTTGCGGTGGGTCTCGAGCAGTGGCTGGGGCCGCGCCTCGGCAAGCGGCTGCTCACGTTCCGCCCGGGGGACGATGGCAAGCTGATCGGAACGCATGGCGGTCTGATCGAGCACAAGCCTGGGGACGACACGCCGCAACCTGCGGAATGAACTTGCCGGCGGTTCGAGAATTGGGGAGCGGGTGAGACCATCACCCGCTCCCCTTTCCGTTGATGCCGTGCCCGAGGGGCTGAGGCGGGTGCGAATGCTCGCCACCGGACTGCTGGTGCTGATGGCGGCGGTATTCCTGACGAGCCGACATTATGAGGGCGTGCATCCCGCGATCGGGTTCGTGCGGGCATTTGCCGAAGCGGCGATGGTGGGCGGGCTGGCCGATTGGTTCGCCGTGACTGCGCTGTTCCGGCACCCGCTCCACCTGCCCATCCCGCACACCGCGATCATTCCCCGCAACAAGGATCGCATCGCCGATACGCTGGGTGCATTCCTCCGCGACAATTTCCTAATCCCTTCGGTCGTGGCGCGGAGGATGCAGCGGGTCGATGTGGCGCGGGCTGCCGGGCGCTGGCTAGCAGATCCGAGTGGCGGGCGCGGGCGGCTGCGCGCGGGCATCGGGCGGCTGGCGGCGGACATGCTCGAGGCGCTGGACCAGGAGCGGCTTGGCGGCATGGCCAAGCAGGCGCTCGCCGGCCGGCTGCGGGCCTTGGAAATCGCGCCGCTGCTTGGCCGGGCGCTGGAAACCGCGATGCGCGAGGATCGCCACCGCCCACTGCTCGACGGCATGATCCGTTGGGCCGCCAAGGTGCTGGAGGCCAACGAGCATCTGATCCGGGCGATGGTCCACGAACGTTCCGGCGCGGTGATGCGGTGGACGGGATTGGACGAAACGCTGGCCAACAAGATCATCGACGGGCTGAACAAGCTGATCGCGGCGATGGCGGAGGAGCCCGATCATCCGCTGCGTGCGAAAGCGGAAGAGGGATTGGCGCAGTTCGCGCAGGATCTGCAGCACGATGCCGAAAAACGCGCGCGGGTCGAGGCGTTCAAGAACGAGCTGCTCGACAATCCGGCGCTGGCCGACTGGTGGCTGGGGATCTGGGAATCAGGGCGCGCGGCGCTGCTGCGGGTCGCGCGCAATCCCGATGCGCTGCTGACCGGCGCGTTCGGCGGAACGATGCGCCAGCTTGGCGAAACCTTGCAGGCCGACGCGCGGCTGGCGGCGACGATCAACCGATTCACCCGCCGGGCGGCGGTGGGCGCGGCGTCGGACTATGGCGACGGCATCGTGCGGCTGGTGTCGGATACCATCCGCGGCTGGGACGCCGACACGGTGACGGGGCGCCTGGAAAACGCGGTTGGGCGCGATTTGCAATATATCAGGATCAACGGGACGGTGGTCGGCGGACTAGTGGGAATGGGGATCCATGCGGTGGATGTGCTGGTCTAGGCGACTATCTTGTTGAGCCTGGAGCAAGAGGGCGGCGCTTGCCGCCCCTTGCCGTTATCCCGTTGAATTCTTTCAGCTAGTGGGCGTCGCGACGGTGTCGGCGGTGGCGCCGGCCAGCACCAGTTCCCCCTGTTCCTCGCCATCCCAATAGTGAAGACGCGTCCCGCGCACGTGAATCAGCGCCAAACCCGGCGTTTCGACGCCGTTTTCGAACCAGCGCTCAAGATCCGAGGTCCAATGCGCCTCGAACTGCGCCTTGTCCTGGATGATCGTGGCCTCGCCCTCGACATGGAGGAACACCGGCTTCATGCCGAGCATCCCGCCCTTACCATGGAAGCCGAGCCCGACCCGGGGATTGGCGCGGAGCTCGCGGACGACGCGGGTATCGGCATAGGCGAAATACCAGCTGTCGCCGTCATAGGCGACGTCGCGGTTGTTGCTCATCGGCCGGCCGGCGATGGTGCCGCCGTCGGAATGGGTGGAGAGCATCGCGAAGTCGATGTCCTTCATGATGCCGGCGAGTTCGCCAAGGGTCTTGGGCATGCGCAACTCCTTCAAGGTTCCGCAGCCTAACGCGTGCCGCACGCCGAAGGTTCTTACCGCCAGTCGAGCAGCGGCCAGCCCTGCACCGCCGCCATCGTCCGCAGCGGGGCGTGCGCGTTGACCGCGAAGGGCTCGTCGGCCCAGGCGAGCAGCGGCGCGTCCGAAACGTGATCCGAATAAGCGCGGACGTGGCAGTCGGCGCGCGCGATCCCCTGCCCCGCCAGCCACGCCTCGACCATGCGGAGCTTGGCCGCGCCGTAGCAATTCTCGCCGTCGAGCAGCGAAAGGATGTCGCCGCGGGGATCGCGCCGCGCCTGGGTGGCGACGACGTCATCGAAGCCGAGCCGGCGGCCAATGGCTTCGGCATAATAGCCATGCGACGCGGTCGCGAGGACGAGGCGATAGCCCGCGGCGCGATCCGCAGCGATGCGATCGAGCGCGCCGTGCAGCACGCCATGTTCGGCCTCATGCTCGGCGAAACTGTCCGACACCCCCGCGAGATCGGCGGCAGAAAGGGTCCGGCCGAGCAGCAGGCGGTGCGACCATTGCTTGAGCGCGGCGCGATTAATGCGGCGGAGCGCATAGGCCAGCGCCCCCGCTCCGGCGACCGGCAGCAGCGCGAGACGCCACGGCGCGCGCTGGCGGGCGGCGTGGACCAGGAACCGCGTCCAGGTCGGCGCCGCGGTGATGGTCTTGTCCATGTCGTAGATCGCCAGGTGCTGCATCGGCGCATCTAGGCGCGGCCGCGCGGGGCATGCCAGCGCTTATGCTTGCCGTGGCGCGGCAAATCGCCGAAAGGTGCAGGTCATGAGGGGCAGCGCCGATTTTGAACGAATCGAGGACGGAGGCGGCACGCTCCGTTTCTCCGGAAATCTGTCACTCGCCTGTTTGCGCGATCTGCCGCAGCGGCTCGACGCCGTGGAAGGCCCGGTTGCACGGCTGGACCTGAGCGGTGTGGAGCGACTCGACACGGTCGGCGCGTGGCTGATCCACCGCTTCGCGCGCGATCACCACAGCGAAGTGGCCGGGCTGGAGCCCGACGAGCAGCATTTGCTGGAGCAGGTCGCCGCCGCCGAACATCCGGTGGAGCTGGCCCCCAGGGCGGCCGATCCGTTCACCCGGATGCTGGGCGAAGTCGGCGACGCGGTGGTCCAGTCGGGGCGCACCATGGTCGGCCTGCTCGGCTTTCTGGGCGCGACGCTGATCGCGTTCTGGAACGTGTTCACCCACCCCAAGCGCTTCCGCTTCAACGCGACGGTGCAGCGGTTCGAAGTGGTCGGCGTATCGGCGCTGGGCATCATCGGGCTGATGAGCTTCCTGATCGGCATCGTCATCGCCCAGCAAGGCGCGGTGCAGCTTCGCCAGTTCGGCGCCGAGGTCTATACGATCAACCTGGTCGGGCGGATCACGCTGCGCGAGCTTGGCGTGCTGATGACCGCGATCATGGTCGCCGGACGATCGGGCTCCGCGTTCGCCGCGCAGCTCGGCACGATGAAGCTGACCGAAGAGATCGACGCGATGCGCACGATCGGCGTGTCGCCGATGGAGGCGCTGGTGGTGCCGCGCACGCTGTCGGTCGTGCTGATGATGCCGCTGCTCGGATTCTATGCCTCGCTGATCGCGATCATGGGCGGGTGCCTGCTGTCCTGGGTCAGCCTGGGGATCCCGCCGGTCACCTTCATCCAGCGCATCCGCGAAGTGGTGCCGCTGACCGACCTGTGGGTCGGGCTGGTCAAGGCGCCGGTGTTCGGATTGATCATCGCCGTATCGGGATGCTTCCAGGGCATGCAGGTCGAAGGCGACGCCGAACAGGTGGGCAACCGCACCACCACCGCCGTGGTCCAGGCGATCTTCCTGGTGATCGTGGTGGACGCGTTCTTCGCGGTGTTCTTCAGCGAGATCGGTTGGATCTGATGGCGCGCGGCGAACAGCAAGAAACGCTTATCCGCGTACGCGGCCTCAAGAACGGCTTTGGCGAGCAGATCGTTCATGACGGGCTGGACCTGGACGTGCGCCGGGGCGAGATCCTGGGCGTGGTCGGCGGATCGGGTACCGGCAAGTCGGTGCTGATGCGGTCGATTGTCGGGCTGCAGACTCCGATCGAAGGGACGATCGAAGTGTTCGGCGAGAACACGATCGGCCGCGAAGAGACCGAAGCGATCAACATCCGCAAGCGATGGGGCGTGCTGTTCCAGGGCGGCGCGCTGTTCTCGACGCTGACGGTGTCCGAGAATGTCCAGGTGCCGATCAAGGAATTCTACCCCGGGCTCAACGAAGCGCTGCTCCAGGAAATCGCCGCGTACAAGGTGGTGATGACCGGGCTGCAGCCGAACGCCGCGCCCAAATATCCGTCCGAGCTGTCGGGCGGCATGAAGAAGCGCGCCGGCCTGGCGCGGGCGCTGGCGCTCGATCCCGAATTGCTGTTCCTCGACGAGCCGACCGCCGGGCTGGACCCGATCGGCGCGGCGGCGTTCGACGAATTGACGCTGTCGCTCCAGAAGACGCTGGGGCTGACCGTGTTCCTGATCACCCATGACCTGGATTCGCTATACGCGATCTGCGACCGGGTGGCGGTGCTCGCCGACAAGAAGGTGATCGCCGTGGGCACGATCGACGAACTGCTCGCGCTGGATCATCCCTGGATCCAGGAATATTTCAACGGTCCGCGCGGTCGCGCCGCGGTCGCCAGTGCCGGCAACCAGCCGGCGTCGCAGGACAAGAGGCTCTGATGGAAACGCGTTCGAACCATGTACTGGTCGGCAGCGTCGTGCTGATCCTGCTGGCGGTGCTGGCATTGTTCATCGTCTGGCTCGCCAGGCTGAGCGGCGGCGACGAGCGGCAATACGACATCTTCTTCAAGCAGGCGGTGGACGGGCTGAGCGCAGGCTCGGCGGTCAACTTCTCGGGCGTGCCATCGGGCCAGGTGAAGGAAATATCCTTCTGGGCACCCGATCCCAGCCTGGTGCGGGTACGCATCAGCGTGAAGCCCGAGGTGCCGATCCTGGAAGGGACCACCGCGTCGATCCAGGGCAGCTTCACCGGGCCGAGCACGGTCCAGCTGGACGGCGCGACCAAGGGCGCGCCACCGATCCGCTGCCCCGAACAGAACCCCAGGGTGGCCTGCCCGCTGGGCGTGCCGATCATCCCGACCAAGGCGGGTGGCCTTGGCGCGCTGCTGAGCTCGGCGCCGCGGCTGCTCGAGCGCATCTCGACGCTGACCGAGCGGCTGGGCGACTTGCTCGGCGACCGCAACCAGAATTCGATCGCCGGCATCCTGGCCAACACCAACCGCCTGACTCGCGCGCTGGCCGACCGCGGGCCCGAGATCGCCGCAACGCTGGCCGAGACGCGGATCGCGATCCAGAAGGCAGGCATCGCCTCGCAACAGATCGGCGAACTGGCGGCAACCACCAACGGCGTGCTGGCCGAGGACATCAAGCCGACCATCGCGAACCTGAACAAGACCATCCAGGCCGCCGGCCGCAGCGTCGAGACGCTGGATTCGACGATCGGCGATGCGCGGCCGGGGCTTCAGGCATTCTCGAAGAAGACGATCCCCGAGGTCGGCCAGCTGGTGCAGGACCTGCGCATCATGTCGACGTCGCTTGCCTCGGTGGCGGAGAAACTCGACCAGGGCGGCGCATCGAGCCTGATCGGCTCGCCCAAGCTGCCCGATTATGAGCCGAAGAAGAAGTGAGGACCCCCATGAAGAAGCTCGCCCCGCTCCTCGCCCTTCCGCTTGCCGCGCTGCTGTCGGGCTGCATCTCGTTCGGCGCGAAGACGCCCGAATCGCTGCTGACGCTGAACCCGGCGGTGCAGCTGCCGGTGGGCGAATCGCAGCGCTCCAACATCGCCGCGACCATCACCATTTCGGTGCCCTCGGTTCCGCAGGAGCTCGCCGCGTCGCGGGTTCCGGTGCGCTCGGGCGGGACGGCGGTCGCGTACGTCAAGGACGCGCAATGGGTGGAGCGGCCTTCGCAGCTGTTCGCACGGCTGCTCGGCGACACGATCACCGCGCAGACCGGGCGGCTGGTGCTGAGCACGCGGCAATCGCAGCTCGACCCCGGCGCGTACCTCCAGGGCGAGCTGCGCGCCTTCGGCATCGATGCCGACACCAACGAGGCGGTGGTGACCTATGACGCGGCGCTGACCCGCGGGCCCGAGACCGTGATCGAGAAGCGCCGCTTCGAGGCGCGCGTGCCGGTGGCGGCGATCGAGCCGGCGCCGGTGGGCGCGGCGCTCAACCAAGCCGCCAACCAGGTTTCGGCACAAGTGGCAGAGTGGGTCGGGCGCTGAGGCGCTAGGGCGGTACGGGAGGGCGCGGAGGCTCCACAACTCCGCCGCGGTCACCCGGCCTGGTGCCGGGGTCCACTTCCCGCCTGCGATCCCTTTGCCGATCGTTCGGCGCCTGCCGCGCGGTGGACCCCGGCACAAGGCCGGGGTGACGGCTTGGGGGTGGCTTAGCGGACTTCAAGGCGCGGGTGCCGGTGGCGATCGAGCCGGCATCGGTGGGCGCGGCGCTCAACCAGGCTGCCGACCAGGTTTCGGCGCAAGTGGCGGAGTGGGTCGGGCGTTGAGGCGCTAGGGCGGTACGGGCGCGGAGGCTCCACAACTCCGCCGCGGTCACCCGGCCTGGTGCCGGGGTCCACTTTCCCCCCTGCGATGCCCTTTGCCGATTGTTCGGCGCCTGCCGCGCGGTGGACCCCGGCACAAGGCCGGGGTGACGGCTTGGGGTTGGCTTGGCGGACTTCGAGGCGCGGGTGCCGGTGGCGGTGATCGCGCCGGCATTGGTGGGCGCGGCGCTAAACCAGGTTGCCCATCAGGTTTCGGGGCAGGTGGCGGAGTGGGTCGGGCGTTGAGGCGCCAGGGCGGTACGGTAAGGCGCGGAGGCTCCACAACTCCCGCCGCGGTCACCACGGCCCGGTGCTGGGGCCGCTTCCCGGCCTGCGATGCCCTTTGCCGATTGTCCGGCGCCTGCCGCGCGGTGGACCCCGGCACAGGGCCGGGGTGACGGCTTTGGGGGTGGCTTGGCGGACTTCGAGGCGCGGGTGTCGGTGGTGGTGATAGCGCCGGCACTGGTGGGCGCGGCGCTGAATCAGGCCGCCAACCAGGTTCCGGCAGGTGGCGGAGTGGGTCGGGCGTTGGCGCTAGAGCGGTGCGGGAGGGCGCCGAGGCTCCACAACTCCGACGCGGGCACCCGGCCTGGTGCCGGGGTCCGCTTCCTCGCCTGCGATGCCTTTGCCGATCGTTCGGCGCCTGCCGCGCGGTGGACCCCGGCACAAGGCCAGGGTGACGGCTTAGGGGTGGCTTGGCGGACGGGCTACCGCCCCTGGATGCTTGCTCGGCTCGCGCCGGATTAGAAACCCCCTATTGCGCGCGGCGGATCGGTGCCTGGGCGTTGCAGATGTCGGCGCCGCCCGCCGGCACGGTGAAGAAGGGCGGCGTGCGGTTCTCGCGCGTGCGGACCCAGGCGGCGAAGCGTTCATTGTCGGTGGCGCGGTACTGGAAGCGCGGGCGCTCGTCTTCGGGCAGCTGGCTGGCGAGGCGGACCGAGAGGATCGGGGTGCGCTCGCCGGCGCTTTCGTAGACGCCGAGATCGCCGGTGCCGCGTGGCAGGCTGGAGAGCCACTGCATGCCTTCGATCACGCGGCCGACCAGCGCGATGTTGCGGTCGAGATGCCGCGGGGCGTGGCCGATCACCGTATAGAGCTCCGCGCCGCTGCCGGTGCTGGGAGCCAGGTCGCGGCCAACCCCGACCATGCCGTAGCAATGCGTCAGCCAGCTGGTCTTGCCGTCGGTCGCGAGCGGCCAGCCATCGGCGCTGTGGCCGGTGCGGGCGGCGTAGGAATCCGGCCTGGCGAACGCGGTCACCCCGTCGAAGCGGGTCCATTCATATTCAGCGGGCGGATTGGCGATGACCATCGGCGGCAGCGGCTTGGTTTCGGTCGCGTCGCCCCATTGGGTGACGTAATTGTCCTGGACGCGGTTGACGCTGGTGCCGTCCCACCAATGCGCCTCGGCCAGGCGGCGGATGTTGCCGACATGCGCGGGGGCATAACGCGGCGCGAGGCGGATGAAGACCTGATGCCCGCCGCGCAGGGTCATCACCAGGATCTCGCCGTCGGGAATCGGCTTCCAGTCGGCGGGGATGGCATCCGCCGGCGAAGGCGGCGGCGGCGCGGTCTGCGCCAAAGCGGGCCACGAAAGGGCGAAGGCGGCGAGCGCGGCGCTGAGCTTGAGCATGGCGGCGAGACTGACATGACAGACCCGGCTTGCCTAGCCCGCCCGCACACGGTAGGGCCGCGCGTTCCAGAGCATGCGGAGCGGTGGCCGAGTGGTCGAAGGCGCTCGCCTGGAAAGTGAGTATACGGCAAAACCGTATCGAGGGTTCGAATCCCTCCCGCTCCGCCATTTATGCCCCGTTTGTGGGATCACCAAAACTCCTGTAAACTGCTAGATAGCGGCTGAAATCATCCGTTTTTCGTCCTGCTGAGTTTCAGCACATCCAGCACTATCTCACTCAGGTGTTTAGCAGAATGGGTGAGACGCGATGGAAAGCTTATTGCATTGAAGGCCCGAGCACTCGTTGAGCCGCAGCGCTACTCTGACGGTGACGGCCTGGTTCGTGAGTTGCCTGACAAGGCACGTGACGCGCTCAATGCCGTGCAGCCGGATGCCGCGCGCAATCGCGCAGCGCTCGTGCGGGACATGGGTATGATCGAAGAGGCCAGGCAGGGCCGCACCATCGCGCTATTCTGGCGATTACCGTGGGGGCCGAACTGCGCGCCAGCCCGCAGCGCCGGGCGTACCGGTTCGTTGGAGACTCGCAGAGGCTCGCTAGGCTCATCGCCCGCTTCGTCATTCCGGTGGGCTGACTGGTGCTCGCGCGATCGGTCAGCAGATGATGGCGCTTGGCGAGAGCATGGAGCGTAATGCCTGAGCAGAGTCGCTGATCCAAAAAAAGTTTCCTGCGCTGAGAATCCGGGCATGCGCGGGGGCTTCAATGTCCCACAGCATCCAAGACTGGCTTGGCCTCTCGCGTGGTCGCTGCTTAGGGAAATAGAACCTGCAACATGACACAGAACAGCGTCCCCAGGTCGGCACCAACCTCGCCGCGCATGCGTTCGCCGAACCGCATGGCGAAATCGGCTCGCTCTGCCCAGCCGTAGAACGTCTTACCGACGAACGGACCTCGCAGCCCGTTTACGCCCGAGCTTGACGCCGATCAGCAAGCGTCTGGAACATATGTGCGTCTGGGCTGAGCGCGTATCCGGGAGGCCGACAATGAACACCTCCCGCTCGGCGAGCTAGTTCATGGCGGCAGCCGAAAGCAGCCGCGCGGAAGATCAACGTCATTTAAAGGCCGCCGCCGCAGCCATGGAGGTAGCCGCCAGCTGTTTCGAGGCGATTATCGCGCGATCCTGTTCGGTCGCCGAGCAGAACCGCGGATGCTCAGGAACCGCATCGCGCTTGCGACTGCCGGCATGGTGACATTCGCCATTATGCGGAGTGCCGTTGCGCGCACCTTTTCGCTGAGTTCGGCAAGGCCCGAGCGGATCGCAGCCCGCATGCCAAAACTAACATGTGTGACACCGGACAAACCATGAGGGCAAAGGCCGACCCGGATAGATGGAAATGAGATTGTCGCCTAGGAGGACGCAGGGACGCCATCTCGAAGTAGAGTTAGGTTTGCGTTTCATCTCGCATCGTCTCGACAGTGATGGGATACCAGCGCGAAGAGACTGTTCGGTGGTATCGACACGGGGCCACCGGCTGGCTTCCGGCGGCGGCATCTTCGTTGTGGGTCCGCGGGTTGGAGGCGCTTTTGCCTCGTCGACACGGCAGGATGCGGCCGGCCGTTCGGCGCGAACGGCAGATCAGCCTGGCGAGCGTCCCGTAAACGCGCATAGGATCCCACAGGCAGACCGGATCGTACGCATACCGTTTACGCTCACGTCATCGCCGCTCGGCTTCAAGCACCTCTATTCTCTTCAGTGCATCCTGTAGCGCAGCCGCCAATATCGGCAGCAGCTTTCCGGATGAAACTTCGAGCCTGTCCGGATCGGTACTACTAACCAATCCTAGCCAGGCAGCGTCCTTTGCATTCTGAACCGCAACAAGGTCTTGCGCGATAAAGCCCGTTTCGACTCCTCCTCGCTCGTGTCCATCGCGCATGTTCCATTCCCATCGCGCCGGCGTAAGCGCCGCGACGATCCCGCAAGCAAAGTTAGGGTCGATGCGCTTGATGTTCTTTTGATCGCGCCTGTCGGACGGAGTCGTGATCGTGGCGACGGCTGCACGGATCTGTTGCACGCCCGCGTTGCCGATCGTGACTTGGTCGTCCGCGTTGCACGATGCACCCGCACCGATCGCGACGACGTTGCTCCGCTTTGTAGGCGCTGCGAAACAATTTGCCCGATAGCCGAGACTGACATTGCTTGTACCAACGAGATTTCCTCCCGCCTCTGCACCCACTGTAACAGACTTCTCGGTCGCCTTGGTGCCGAAGCCCAGAGAAGTACCAAAGGCACCAATGCAAGAAGCGCTGTCACCAATTGCAGTACTACTTACTTCCGTTGCGAGAGCATTGCCGCCGATTGCGACCGCATTGTTCTTGCCAGCGACGGCCCTGAAACCGAAAGCGACAGCCGCGGTGTCTATTGCTGCACCGCCGGCGTGCGGATCGGAACCGCAACGCGCCTGGCAGCCGACAGCAGTCGTATTGTCACCATATCCCCTGCTCTCTGCACCAAGACAGGTGGAATAACTATACGAAAAGGTTGTCGTACCATCGGTATACGGTCCAGCGATCGCACCAACATATGTGTTGGCCGTGCCGCCATCATTCTTGAAACCAGCCTGAGAACCGAACGCGGAGTTGAACTTCCCATGGGAGTTGTAATAGGCCGCCAACGCACCGAAGGACGAGTTGTCACTTCCCGTCTGATTGTACATACTCGCCCAGAATCCTACACCGGTGTTATTACTACCGATAGAATTTCGTCCGAACGTTTTGTATCCCCATCCGGTGTTGCGATCGCCTTTGGTATTGTACCTGAAAGCGGAGTATCCGCCCGCAGTATTCCTATCTGCTTGATTATACTCGAGCGTGAAAGCGCCAATTGCCGTATTCTCGAATCCATCTATGGTCGTGGATAGCGCCCTCGGTCCAAGTGCAATGTTCCAAGCCGCTTTATTGGACAAAAGAGAGCTGGTTAATCTATCTCCAATAGCGATATTGCCTGAGAGAAATCGACCAAATTTTATTCCGAATGGAGCATCGAAGTCCTTCTTGTCTGATGCAATGCTCAGAAAGTCGTATGGCGCTTCACGCTCCACCTTGATCATCGACACACTTTTGACGACACCCGCCCAAAGATTATCTGACCTCAGCTCGAAGGGCACCGCACCGGCTGTAGCATAAGAGAAAACAACGAATTGGTATGTGTCAGCACCTGTTCTAATAAAGCTGACATCGTCGTCGTTGAACAGCGGCACGTTGTTCAGGAGGAATGCAATTCCTCCAACGGCGGTAGTTTCTAGCGAGATCGATATCAAATACGTCGTGTAGGCCGCGACTTCCACAATACATTTCGCCCTGGCACTCCCACCGGCCGAATGCGAGATACCAGGATTGTCTGATCTAAAGTTCGTGAGCGTCCACCCGCTCGCCGGATTTCTGACGAAGCTCGTATTCCCGATGATTTCCGCACGACCGATGACGGCGTGATCGAAAGCGTGAACGTTGCCGCGCGCCGGGCCGAAAAACTGCTCACCCACAAGGTGATCACCTGACCCGATATCAATCGGGCCGCCCTGCGCCAGCGCTGCCGCGGCTTTGGTAAAGGACGGTCGATCCTGACTGACGCCATCACCGACCGCGCCATAATCTTCGACGGAGACAACGTCCTGCAGTTTGCCAACGAGCGTGCGGCCGATCGCGCCATCGCCGGCTTGCCTGAAACTGCTCGGTTCGGCCGCCAGCACCCGGGTGGACGGAGTGATGCCCGTCCTATCTTCAGGTGCATTCGATGTCTGCGCCAAGCTCGTAATCGGCGCTGCCGACAGGGCGGCCAGCAGAGATCGGCGTGTTGCGCGGGGCAGATCGGGCACTCGAGTCTCCAGGGATTTACTAGGGCAGAACGCACACCCTGCTCCCTCAGGACCTTACTGAGGAAAAGGGTGCAATGCTTGTCCAACTACGGACTGAGTCGTGTCTCCCTCAAATCGCCCAAACGGTAGCGGAGCCAGATCGAAGGCACGATTACGAAAGATGCCTTGAGGGGCCCTCGCTGGCCTTACAGCGGAGCACCGCGGCCGCGATCAGCGCCTCTGACCCTTCCCACGTGCAAGGTCGCCGCTACTCTAACCCGCTTCATATCGGCACGCTGCGCTCGGTAGGCTGGTATGGCGGAATCAAGATCGCTGCGCTGCCATCTGGCGCAACTCGCGGCCAGCGCCCTCTGCGTCATTCAGGACTCGGGCGCCTGCGGCTGAGAAGTATTTTGCGCGCGGTTTTCGGCTTCCGCAAAGGGAGAAGCCGCATCCTTTTGCGAGTCGTAGTTGCGATCAATCCGGTTGCGCAAACGCGACTGGATGCGATTTTGGATCCGATTGGAGATACGCGCCATCGGCGCGGCGCCCGTTTGTGAGCGCGTTAAGCGCTTGCCAACTTCGCCGACAGCGGAAGTCGAGACGCTGCCCTGCCCACTGGAACGGCCTTGGTCTTGAGATGGCCCCGCGGATTGCGCGAGCGCGGAGGGTGCAACCATCGCAAGGCAAGCGGCCCATAAGTACAAATGCACGTCGCCACCTCTCATTGGGCTAGGGCCGCGCACGCGCCGGCATCAGCTGGGCCTGGTAGATGCGCCCCGACAATCCACCTACTGAGTCTGTTGGTCGTGCGACAAGTGTCAGAGTTTGGACCGGGCAGTCACGGGGGACCACAATCGTTCCCGAAAATTGACCCCGTCCCTTGTTCGAGCTGGAAAGCTCTATGCGCGCCAGCTCTTGGCCACCCTGGCAAGATACCGTCCAATAGGGCAATGCTCCTTCGGCTGGCTCGAGCTCCCCACTTTGCCCACCGAATCGATATATCCCGGGTGGAAGCAAGAGATTTTGCCTTAGCATCGGTCCGCCGCCCCCAGAAGGCGCCTCAAAACCAAACCCGCCGTCCTCGATTGCCGTGGTCATTCCGTCGTCGTTCAGCGCAACCCAATCGAGTTGAGTAGGAATGGCAGGCAACGATTGGAAATGGGGATCGCGTAAACTCCGCCGATCCGCTCCAGGGCGAAGCGACAGATAGTAATTCCAAGCTTCGTCATAATGGCGTTTAGCAATCAGCGCATCGACGGTTACGGCGCGTGCTCTTTCGGGAACGGCCGCGCCCGCGCGTAGAAGATTCCGAAATAAGATAGCCGTAGTTCGCGGGTCCGAAGCGTTGCCCGGCACGAAGTTCAGAAAGTGCTCGCTCCACGGCGGACGCCGGGCAAGTGTCCGAACCAGTTCAGCCTGGATCGAAGGATCTTCGCTTGCGGAGGCGAGAACAGGGAAGAGCAGCGCGCCCATTTCGGGGCCGGTACGCAACGTGATATCGTACCACTTAAGCGCTTGAGGAACATTCCCACGACCTACCGCGTCTTCGATCGACCAAAGCTGCGTCCGTAAGTCGCGCCGGGTGAGCGTCTGCGCATAGGCGAACAGCTTGCGCGCAAGGCCGGGATCCTTGCGCACCTCGGCGTCGATGCCCAGAGTGGCGACGGCAGCCACCGCCGTCGGATCTTCAACCAATGCTTGGCGGGCGAGCTGGTCCGCATGGACACGTTGCGCCTTGTCGGCTTCCGGACCGGCCAGCGAGGAGGCATATAGCGCCACGATGCGCCCGTCATATGGGGCTAGCATGTATGCTACGGCAGGGTCTCGCTTGGCCATCACCTGAGCGAGCGAAAAGGTCGTGCTATAATATCCCAGCGTGGCGACAAGCAGAAGCAGGACGATCCGAACGCACCATTCGCTCCACGAGGCAGTCGGGAAGACACCCTTAGCAGAAACCCGCCGTTTACGCATGATCGTCGCGTCGTCCGTAGCTGTATCCATAATCGTAGCCATAGCCGTAATGGGCGCGCTTGGCTTCGAATTTGGTGAGCACGGCGCCGATGACATGGGCGTTGGCGCTGGCGAGGCGGCCGAGCGCTGTTTTGACCAAGGTCGACCGGATGCCATGCGATTCGACGGCATAGATGATCCCCTCGACGCGGCTGGCGATCAGCGGCGCGTCGGCCAACCCCATCACCGGCGGCGAGTCGATCACGACGTGGTCGTAGCTTTCGAGCAGCCGTTCGATCAGCAGCGTGAGCCGGTTGCCGGTCAGCAGTTCGGCCGCATTGGGCGGGATCGGTCCTGCCGACATCGCCGTGAAGCCGAGATCGGCCATCGCAAAGGTCAGCGACGCGATCTCGTCTTCGCCGGCCAGGAAGTTGCTGAGCCCGCGATCGTGGTTCACTCCGCCCAGTTCGTGCACCGAGGGCGAGCGCATGTCGCCGTCGATCAGGATCACCTTGCGGTTCGCTCGGGTCAGCGTCGTCGCCAGCGCCAGCGCCGTCGTCGACTTGCCTTCGGCCGGCCGCGTCGAGGTCACCGCGAACGAGCGCGGCACGCCGTGCTCGGTGGTGAAGGCGAGGTTGGTCTGCACCGCCAGATAGGCGTCGATCAGTTCCGACTTGCGGTCGAGCAGCGCGTCGCGCGGCGTAGTGTCGCCGGTCACCTTGGGCACCGAGCCCAGCAGCGGCAGCCCCAGCCGGCGCTCGACCTCGCCGGGATCGGCGATCGCCTCGTCCATCTGCTCGAGCGCCAACGCCAGCACTCCGCCCAGCGCCAAGCCCGCCAGCAGCGACACCGCCAGGTTGATCAGTATCCGCGGACTCGACGGCTTTTGCGGCACGTCGGCGGCATCCACTACCGAGATGTTGTTGATCCCCACCCCCTGCGATGCCGATCTCCTTATAGCGCTGGAGCAGCCCGTCATACAGCGCGCGGTTGGTATCCACTTCCTGTTGGTAGATATTGTACTGGATGCTGCGCCGGCGATTGTCGAGATAGCTCGCCTTGAGCTGATTCACCTTGGCCGCCAGCGCATTCTCGCGCTCCTGGGCCTCACGATAGTCGGCAAGCTGCGATCCCGTCACACGGCTCTCCTCGCGCGCGATCGAGCGGTCGAGCTGGGCAATCTGCGACTGCAGAGCCTTGGCCGAGGGGTATCCAGGTTCGAACTGCACCATCAGCCGCTGATATTCGGCCGAAAGCTCAGCGCGCTTCTGGCGCAGGTTGTTGATCGCGATGTTGCGCAGCGCCTCGGCCGAGTCTCCGGCGCGCCCCGCCTGACGATAGCGCGCCTCCGCCTGTATCCGCTCGGCCGTCGCCTGCGCCAGCGACGCGTTGAGCGCGGCAAGATCGTCGGCCACGATCGAGCGCTCCGACGTCGTGCGGTTGTCGCTCGACTGCACCGGCAGGTTGATGATCTGCTCCTGCGAGGCATAGCCCACCAGCTGGCGCTGCGACTCGTCGAGCTTCTCCTTCTGGAGCACCAGCTGGCGCTCGAGCAGGTTGCGGCCATAGGACGTCGCCTGGACCTTGCGCTCCAAATTGGTCTGGATGAAGTTCTCTGCCCAGGCATTCGCCACCTGCGCGGAAAAGGCCGCGTCCGAGCTGCTGAACCCGATGCTCACCAGCCGCGAGAAGCGGATCGGATCGATCGACAGGTTCTTGAGCAGGATCTCGCCGGCGACCCGCCGCCGCTCGTCGCGCCCCGCGGCGACATAGCGCCCGCCGATCACTTGGAACGCCGGTGTCTCGCGCGTATAGCCGAACCGCTCGAAAAAGCGCAGATCGTCCACCAGCCGCAGCCGGTTGGCGACCCGCTCGGCAAGCGCGCGCGAGCGCAACAGGCCATATTGGGTCTGGTAGAACTCCTGGTCGAACGTCCCCGCCTCGCGCTCCACGCCCTCGATGCCGGTCACCTTGCTGACTCGCGTGCGATCTCCACCGATGCCACCGCCGTGTATTTCGGCGTCATCAGCAGCGTCACGATCAGCCCCAGCAGCACCGCCGCCACCACCGCGCCCAGGACCACATAGCGCCAGCGCAGCGCAATCCGCAGATACTGCCGGATCACCGACGCGCGCTCCGCCTCGCCGACACGCGCCTCAGCGCGCGACTCGAAGGCGACCGCCCCCGGCGCATCACCGCGCGGCGTTTTTGTTACCAGGTTCATCAAACTCCAGCCGTTACTGCAAAAACGCAATCAGCGGCGCCGCTAGCAGCGGCGCCAGCGACACCACGTCGCGGAACCTGCGCCGCTGCGGCGAATCACCCACCACAATCACATCGTTGGCATAGATCGCCGGATCGTCATACGCCCCGCGCCGGATCGACGCGATGTTGTACAACCCTGCCATCCGCCGCCCCGATACCGTGCGCAAGATCACCACATCCTCCTGCCGCGCAAACTCCGCCAACCCCTTGGCCGAGGCGATCGCACGCATCAACGTCATCTGGTTGGTCACCGGATACAACCCGGGCTCCACCACCTGGCCGTCCACCGTCACCACCTGGCTCACCGAGCTCTTGATGTTGACCGTCACTTCGGGATTGCGGACATAACGCCCGCGCAGCGCAGCTTCCACCGCCGACGCCAACTCGCCAGCCGTCTTGCCCCGCGCATCCACCGTCCCCACCAGCGGCATCGCTATCCGCCCGCTCGCATCCACCTGCATCTCGCGGCTCAAATCAGGAACGTTAAACACGTCCACCACGATCGTATCCAACGGACCGATCAAAGCTGGACGATCCCCCGCCGTCAAATCCTCCCGCTCAGGCGCCGGCAACCCACCAGCACCAGAAACCACCGACAACCGATCACTCGATACCAGCGGCTCCTCATGCACACACGCAGATAGCAGCGCTGCCGACAACACGGCCAATACGATACGAGGCATAAGGGAGGACATCTCAGGGTGACTGTTTCCGGCCCATAACCGTCTCCGCCAAGAAGAGCAAGGAAGTGCCTAAGCGCCTTCGACCCCGGCCCACAAGACGCGCACGATATCGGACGCTCCGACCATGGCGACAGCAATTGCCCCCACCATGGGGAAGGCGGCGAGAGACGCCATCCGGATCTGATGCGGCACGGATTGGATTGAACCTGCTACCCGACCATTGACGACGCTGGATCAATCCGAAATCTGGATCAGAAGGGCCGATCCCGTTCGCCGGGTTGTCTGGATCCTGAAAGACATGAATTATCCATCTTTTGCCGCCGCGCACGGTTGACGGATTTCACAGGATTATAATATCGCAACTGGGGAAGCGCAGTTTCGCTGCGACTGCAGCGGGTAGCGGCTTAATGAGTTTGAGAGAAACGATCGCATACGGACTAATCGCGGTGATACTTATTGGCACCGCGATCGCGAGCATTGTCATCGGACGCCAGCGCAAGCGCGCCAAGTTGCGCCGCCGAGGCATCAAACATTACGGCCACTGACATCGCGCTGCGCGCATATCCAGGAGCTGCGACGACGCGTGCACTTCCTTCGTGCAGGGCTATTTCCCCGCCTTCTACCCTCGTCAGACAACGCGTATGTCCATTCTGGCCAGCTTGATGAAACGCTCCTCGGGGTGCCGAGGGCATCGTCCATCCATCATCGCAGCCGGCGATGAGCTCGCGCTGGGTGACGAGAGCGATTGGCTGCTAAGCGGCTTCGGGAGCCAGCTCTTCCCGCGATCGCTTGATATGATCATCAACGGCATCGTCACTACGCCGGAGGAGGTGTCGTGGCCGGGAGCCGAGGCGGATTAGCCGGGATGTCAGGGGCCGAGCGCCGCTTCTTCGGCGACAAGCATTGGGCCGAGCCGCTCGAGTTAGATGTGGCGGCCGCCGCGTGCGGCGCCGGCCGTTTGCGTTCTGCGCCCCCAGCCGACGTGTTCTAGGATCGTCTCGATCTCGTCGAACTGCTACTCGAAACATGATGCCGATCTATGCGCCGGCCGCGGCTTCGCTGGTCGCGAAGACGATCCAAGTGGGCTGGCTGAGCGGAAACATTACAGGACGAGAGGGCTGCGGACGCGACCGACGTTAAGGCAGATACATCGCGTGGCCGCTGACGGCTCGCGCACCGGATCCCGGCAGCGAGCCTCGCTTTCCAGTTCAGCCACAGCCAGTCTCAAGCCCGCTACACCGGCTCAGACACGATAATACTCTCTGAACCACTTTGTGAAGCGAGGTACGCCAATGCTCGGGGAGGTATCGGGCTTGTAGCCGGTGAGACGACGGAGTAAATCTGCAGAGGCCTCGGTGGCGGGAACGTCGCCGGCCTGCATCGGCATAAAGTTCTTGATCGCCTCGCAGCCAAGCGCCTGCTCCAAGGCGGCGACATAGTCCATCAACTGCGTGGCGGTGCCAGCGCCAATATTCACGGTTCGGAACGGAGCCACCGGAGAAAGGCTGTCGCCCTCTACGGGCTCCCGACCCGGCACCGCGTCGGCCAGGCGCACGATCGATTCAGCCAGATCGTCGATGTAGGTGAAGTCCCGCACCATGTTGCCGTTGTTATAGACATCGATCGGTTCGCCCGCGAGGATCGCCTTGGTGAACTTGAACAACGCCATGTCAGGCCGGCCCCACGGACCGTACACCGTGAAAAAGCGGAAAAAGGTCATAGGCGTTCCGAAGAGGTGGCTGTAGCTGTGGCCCATCAGTTCGGTCGCACCTTTGGTCGCGGCGTAGAGGCTGAGTGGTGTTTGCGTGCGCTGCGTCTCGGTAAAAGGCATCTGCGTGTTGGCGCCGTATACCGAGCTCGTCGAGGCGGCGAGCAGGTGCTTTACCGGGTAATGACGGGCGAGTTCGAGAACATTGTGCGTGCCGATGATATTGGCGCCGATATAGCTGCGCGGCTCGTCGATCGAATACCGCACGCCCGCCTGGGCGGCCAGGTGAACTACCACTTCCGGCTTGAAGTTCGCCCAGGCGGCGGCGAACGTGTCGACGTCTTCTATCGATACGCGGGCGATGTCATAGTCGGCGTGGTTCTTTAGAATGCTCGTGCGCGCTTCCTTGAGCGCCACGTCGTAATAGGTCGAGAAATTGTCAATGCCGAGGATGGTATTGCCTTGCTGAAGAAGACGTCCGCACGTGTGGAAGCCGATAAATCCCGCCGCTCCCGTTACAAGGACGCGCTTACCGCCACTGTTGCTTTCCATGTGCCCCCCTCTTGTTACCCAGCGCAAATGTGAAGGGCCCATAGCCCTCCCCTTGCATGATGGTAAGCCCTCAATAACCGCGCGAGGAGCCGACTGCGTGAGCTGCTGCCCGTTCGTAAACACTGAGACAACGTGTTTTCGGAACCGGAGGGTGACAATTCAGTACGGAAGTTCAGTCGAGAGTTTAAGCTAGAAGCGGTGAAGCTGGTCCACGAACGCCGCGTGACGGTGGCGCAGGCCGCGCGCGAGCAAGACCTGCACGGAAATATGTTGCGAAAAAAAATGGATCCGCGAAGCGGAAGCTGATCCGCAGTCGCGATTTCCTAGCAACGGCCATATCGAGCCCAAACAGCAGGGTTGAGCGGCTACGCCGTATCTTATATCTCAGTATCTTAGGTCGAAACCTTAGCTTATTCCGCCCCCGCCCCCCGTCAACCCCGCGTCAGGTCGCCCGCCCGGCGAGCTGCACGATGTGCCCGGGTCCTACCAGCTCGATCAGCGCCGCCGCCAGGTCGGCCTGCCTGAAGGGCTTGGGGAGTTGGGGTAGGTTGATCTCGAGGTCCCCGCCCGCATAGCCCGTTACGACAAGCACCGGCAGGCCCGGGCGCCGTGCACGCAATTGGGCCGCGAGTTCGCCTCCGTTCATGCGTGGCATCATGTAGTCGGTAACGACCGCGTCGAGGGCCAGGCCGTCCTGCAGCGCGGCCAGGGCCTCGGCTCCGCCGGAGGCTTCGATGACTTCATGCCCCATCTCCCGGAGCATTTCCGCGGTGCCGGCGCGCACCAGATCCTCATCGTCGACCAGAAGGATGGACAGTGGCCGCCCAGGGCTGTCTTCAAGCGCAGGCAGCCGCCGCGGCGCTTCGTCTACCGCACCTTGCGCGACCGGAAGATAAAGGTCCGCGCGGGTGCCGCGGCCGGGCGCGCTGGTCAGGACGAAGGCGCCGCCGAGCTGCGCCGCCAGGCCATGCACCATCGAAAGTCCCAGGCCTGTTCCCTTGCCGAGCTCCTTGGTCGAATAGAAAGGCTCGACCGCGCGCGCGAGCGTCGCCTCGTCCATGCCGATGCCGGTGTCGATCACCGAGAGCCGCAGATAGTTGCCCGGAGACAGCGTGGACGCCGAAAGCGGACCGACCACGGCCTGCTCCGCCGCCACGGTGAGGGAGCCGCCCGCCGGCATCGCGTCGCGGGCATTGACGCACAGGTTCAGGATCGCAAGTTCGAGCTGGTTGGGATCGGCCGAAGCGGGCGGCAGATCGTCGGGGGCAAGGATCGTGAGCTCGACCAAGCCGGCGACCGAGCTGGAGATCAGGTCGCGCATGCCGCCGATCAGCGCGGCGATATCGACCGCGCGTGTCTCCAGCGCCTGTCGCCGCGCGAACTGCAGCAGCCGCTGCACGAGTATCTTGGCGCGCTCGGCGGATTCCAGCGCACCTTCGATCAGGCGAGTCGAGCGTGGATCATCGCCATAGCGCCGTCCGAGAAGGTCGAGCGCGCCGGTGATCGGCGTGAGAAGATTGTTGAAGTCGTGCGCGACGCCGCCGGTCAGCTGGCCGACCGTCTCGAGCTTCTGCGCCTCGTGCAGCTGCGCCAGGGCCATTTCGCGCTCGGCGATCGCGTCGCTGACCCGGCGGCCGAGCGAGTTGTTGAGCTCCCGGAGCGCGAGCTCGGCGTTGCGCCGCTCCGAAACGTCGTTGAACAGGACGGCGACGCGGCGCTCCTCAGGGCGGCCGACGCGAAACGCGTGTACGTCGTACCAGTATCCGAGCGCCGCGGCTTCGTTTTCGAAGCGCACCGGCTCGCCCGTCTTGGCCACCTTTCCATAGATGTCGAACCAATGCTGTTCCAGAGCCGGGGCGAGGTCGCGGATGCACTTGCCGGCGGCGTCCGACAGACCGGTCTGTCGCGCAAAGGCGGGGTTCACCTCGACGAACCGGTAGTCGATGGCGCGGTCGCCATCGAACAGCATCTCGATGATGCAAAAGCCGACGTCGATCGCTTCGAACAGCGTGCGGTAGCGTGCCTCGCCTTCGCGGAGCGCGACCAGCCGGGCACGCGCCTCATATTGCCGCTGCCGGCCGCGCAGCGCCGATCGCGCGAGGCTGATCAGGGTCGTCGGATGGAATGGCCGCTCCAGGAAGGTGACGTTGCCGAGAAGGCCGAGATAGCGGCTGGCGGCGGGGTTGCGCTCGAGCCCGCCCCCGCGGCTGGTCAGCAGAATGAACGGAAGGTCGGACCATTCCTCCTGATCCGCGATCCAAGTGGATAGCGGGCGCAGATCGGCGGTGTCGACCGCTTCCTCGGTGACGATGACCAAGGCCGCGCCGCGGTCGAGCTCAGTGATCAGCGCGGGCAGTGAGGGACAGGCGGCCGCGTCGAGCCCGGCCTCGCGCACCATGTCAACTGCGATCGCCGCGTCACGGCCGCGCGGCGCGAGCACGAGCGCGCGTTCCGAAAGCGTGGTGCGCTTCACGCGTCGCCGTTCTTCAAGACATCTCCGTTTCCAAGGAGTTCCGGCACGCCGCGGAGGATGCCCTGGAACCTGGTAAGGGGCTCGCCGAGCGTCACGCCGCGGCTGCCGATCCGGTATTCGCGGATCGTGTCCTCATGCGGGCCGGTACGCTTCTTCACCACAGAAATGGCGCGGCGCACCCGGCCCGTCGCCTCGAAATAGCGCAACAGGATGACCGTGTCGGCCAGGTAGGTGATGTTCACTGGCGACTGCATGTCGCCGACCAGACCGTGCTGCGCGACGGTCAGGAAGGTCGTTGTCCCCTGCCTGTTCAGATATTGAAGGAGCTCGTGGAGGTGGAGCACCAGCGCGTGCTCGCCCGGCATGGCCGCCTGGTAGCCATTCAGGCTGTCGACCACGATCGTCCGCGCACCCTGCTCCTCGACGCAGCGCCGGACCCGGGCGGAAAACTCGCCGGGGGTCAGTTCGGCGGCATCGACTTGCTCGAGCACCAGCGCGCCGCTGTCCATCATCGCCCGAAGATCGATGCCCAGCCCGTTCGCCCGCTGGATCAGGGAGCCGACCTCCTCGTCGAACACGAACATCGCCGCACGCTCGCCACGCTGGGCGGCGGTCTTCAGGAACGTCAGCGACAGGATGCTCTTGCCGGTGCCCGCCGGACCAAGCACGAGTACGCTCGATCCGCATTCGACGCCGCCCCCCAACAAGTCGTTGAGCTCGGGCGAATCCGTCGCTAGGACCTCGCGCGCGAAGTCTGTCTTGTGCTCGGCAGATATGAGGCGGGGGTAAACGCACAGTCCGCCGGTCTCGATCGTGATGTCGTGGAAGCCGCCGCGAAAGCGCCGTCCTCGATATTTGACCACGCGCATGCGGCGGCGCTCGGCGCCATATTCGGGCGCGAGTTCCTCCAGCCGGATGACGCCGTGCGCGACTGAGTGCACGGTCTTGTCGTTCACGTCGGTGGTGAGATCGTCGAGCATCAGCACCGTCGCACCGCTCTTCGCGAAATAGTGCTTGAGAGCCAGGATCTGCCGGCGATAGCGCAGCGAGCTCTGCGCCAGCAGCCGGATTTCGGACAGGCTGTCGAGCACGACCCGTTCGGGCTGCAATCGCTCGAACGCTTCGAATATCCGCCTAGTGGTTTCCCCCAGCTCCAGATCCGACGAGTATAGCAGGCTCTGCTGCTGGTCCTCGTCGAGAAGGTTCTCCGGCGGGATCAGTTCAAAGACTTCTATACCGGCGAGCTGCCACCCATGCGAGGCGGCCGACGACCGTAGTTCGTCCTCGGTCTCGGACAAAGTGATATACAGGCAGCGCTCCCCCAATTGCGCGCCGGCCATCAGGAACTGCATCGCGATCGTCGTCTTGCCGGTGCCCGGGTTGCCTTCCAGAAGAAACGTCCGGCTACGCTGGAGTCCGCCACTCAGCACATCGTCGAGGCCGACGATCCCCGTCCGCGCATCCACCGGAGCCTCTTGCTGCACTAATCTTCCTCCCTGTGGACACGGACTCGCCCCGCTTCAACGAGGCGCTAGCACAGGAACGGGAAAGAAAGGCACGGGTTTCATCGCGGTGGCATTGTGCCGCTCGCCCCGCGCGTAGATCGCCACCGTCGGCAGACGCGCAGCGCGGATCGTGCGGTGAACCGCCGCTATCCGGAGAGGCTCAACAGGACCCCGTCAACGGTCACGCTATCCACGCCGATGCAGCGCGCCATCTTGTGCGCGATTACGACGCAGGCGACGTCCGGAACATCCTGGATATCGATCCTCGCCAGCATCGTTTCCGCCGTGACCGTTACCTGGACCTCGGGCGCAATTGCGTCGTGCTGCGCGATCATGCCGATCAGCCTGCACAACAAGCCGGCACGCGCTTCCGCGACGATATCGAACCGCATGCGCCTGGCTCAAGCGGCTTTGCGAGCCGGCCCGAGTGAAACCAGCGTAATCCGCGCGCGCGCCAGTGCGTCCGCCGCGCGGTGCGGCGCGAGCCCCTGGCGTTCGGCATGATCCAGGACCTGCGCAAGGCGCTGTCCGGTAGCCTGCACCCGTTCGGCCGCCATCGCCGCGCTCCAGCCGAGATATTCGGCGGCCACGTTGATGATCCCGCCGGCGTTCACGACGTAATCGGGGGCGTAGAGGATCCCGCGATCGGCCAGGCGGTCTCCGTCCTCCAAGGTTGCGAGGACGTTGTTGGCGCCGCCGCACACGACCTGCGCGCGAAGCCGTTCGACGCCGCGGCGATCGAGGACGCCGCCCAAGGCACACGGCGCGAAGATCTCGCAACGGGCATCGAGGATCGCGTCCCGGTTCATGATCTCGGCTCCGAACCGGCAGGCGAGTTCGGCCGCGACCCCGGGCCGCGGCTCGGCGACGATCAGCCGTGCGCCGGCATCGTGCAGCAGTGCGCACAGTGCGGCACCGACATTGCCGAGCCCCTGCACTGCCACCGTAACTCCCTGGAGGTCACCGCCCAGCCGGCGCCGAGCGGCCTCTTGCATCGAGGCGAACACGCCCAGGGCGGTCCAGGGCGAAGGATCACCCCCGGGCCTGCCGCCCTGTGGCGACAGCCCGGCAACGTGCCGGGTCTCGGCGCGAACCATTTCCATGTCTGCGACACTGGTCCCGACATCCTCCGCGGTGACATAGGCGCCCTCCAGCCTGGCCACCGCCCGGCCGAACGCAGCGAACAGCCTGGGCCTGTTCACATTGCCTGCCGGCAGGTTCAGCACCGCCTTTCCTCCGCCCAGCGGCAAATCGGCCAGCGCGTTCTTGTAGGTCATCGCCTCGGCGAGCCGCATCGCATCGCCGACCATCTGCGCCCGGTCGGCATAGCGCCAGACCCGGCATCCACCGGCGGCAGGCCCCCGCCGCGTCGAATGCAGCACGATCACGCCGTCGAGTCCGGTGTCGGCATCCTGGAGGAGGTAGACGTTCTCGGGCGGGGTGGCGGAATCATGCGGGACATCGACCATGGACTGGCTCCTTGAGAGGCAAGGTCAATCTTGCATGGCGTGGCGGAAGAATGTGCCCTAACTCTACTGCATAAGCGCCAGAGCCAGGACGATCGTTTCGCGTTCTTGCGTTTGGGAGAACAGAATTGCCTCAGAAACTCGACGCGTTCGAACGCAAGATCCTGCACGTCCTGCAGGAGGATGCCAGCATACCCACCGCCAAGCTCGGCGAGATGGTGGGGCTGTCCAGTTCGCCCTGCTGGCGCCGCGTCGACCGGCTGGAAAAGGAAGGGATCATCACTCGGCGGGTCGCATTGGTCGATCGGCAAAAGGTCGGCCTGAACGCGCACATCTTTGCCCAAGTCAAATTGAACGCCCATGGCCGTGCCAATCTCGACGAGTTCGCCGCGGCGATCCGGTCGTTCCCCGAGGTGCTAGAGGCCTATGTACTGATGGGTGTGTTCGACTTCATGCTGCGGATCGTCGCGGCCGACATCGATGCCTATGAACGCTTCTTCTTCACCAAGCTTTCGAAGCTGACTGGCATCCAGGAGATCAATTCGACTGTCGCGCTGTCGCAAGTGAAGGCGACGACCGCGCTGCCGATCTCCTAACGCGTGCCACCGGCACGTTCGGCTTCACCGAGGACCCGCAGGATGTTGCCGCTCCACATCTTGGCGAGGTCCGCGTCCGAATAGCCGGCCGCGCGCAGCCGCTCGGTCACCTTGGGCAATGCCGAGATATCGTCGATCCCCGCCAGCCCGCCGCCGCCATCCCAGTCCGCCCCGAAACAGACATGGTCGACCCCGGCCACGCCGATGACATGGAGCACCATCGCCATATAGCGCTCGAAATCGGCGTTCCACAACGGCGCGGTCGCATCCAGCGCGCGCCACTTGCGAGCGTGGTCGGCCTGTTGCGCGGGAGTCATTCCGTCGAGATGCTCGTACTGCGTGAACAGCGCCTCGCGTTCCGGCCCCATGTTCATGTTGGACAGGAAGATCGTGCTGACGCAGATCGCCCCACCCTTCGCCGCCAGCTTGCGGATGCGGCCATCGTCGAGGTTGCGGGGATGATCGAACGCCCAACGCCCGCTGGAATGCGAGAGCAGCAACGGCGTCTTCGACTGTTCGAGCATCTGGTCGAACGCCGCGTCCGAGGCATGGCTCGCGTCGATGACCATCCCCAGCCGATTCATCTCCACCACCCATTTGCGCCCGAGGGGAGAGAGACCGCCCCATTTGGCCTTGTCTCCGGAGGAATCGGCGAACTGGTTGTTGGCGCCGTGCACCGGGCCCGCGAGCCGCACGCCGCGCTTGTGGAACTCCTGGAGCAGCGAGAGGTCCTCGCCCAACGGGTAGCTGTTCTCCATGCTCTTGAACGCGACCAGCTTGCCCGCGCCGTCCAGCCGCCGCGCGTCTTCCGGGGTGAGCGCCCGGCCGATCCGGTCGGGGAATTTGGCCAGCGTCGTGTCGATCAGGTCCGAGCGGCCCCGCGCGAAGGCGAGCGCATCGGCATAGCCCTTGGCCGTGAGCGGCCCCTGTTCGGTATAGATCGCGAAGAAGCCGCCATCCAGCGCGCCAGCCTCCATCCGCTCGATATCGACCTGCACCAGGTCGGTCGCCGGATCATGGTGCCCGGCAAAGCTCCAGCCTGGCCGGGCGAAGTGCAGCGGCGTGTCGAGATGGGTGTCGAGCGTCAGGAAATCGGCATGCGTGCGCGCCGACCCCGCATGTTGCGTCGCCGCGCAGCCGGAAAGCAGCAGGGACAGAGCTAGCGCTAATCCTCCCCCGGAGGGGGAGGGGGACCGCGAAGCGGTGGAGGGGTATTGTCCGCGAGCGATACCGCCTGTGGCGACTACCCCTCCCCCAGCCTGCGGCTGGTCCCCCTTCCCCTCCGGGGGAGGACTGAAAAAAGTACTTCTCATTCTGTCATCTCCGGTACCGGCCGCAGGTCGAGATCGCGATAATCGTAGCTGAAATCGGCGATCGGGCTTTCCGGCTGCATCGATACCCGCGCCACCTTGCCCTGCGCGTCGAGCGCGAAGGTGACATAGGCCGGCTCGATCGACTTGTCGTCGAAGCGCGTGACGAAGGTGTCGTACTGCCAATGGACCAGCTTGCCGGCCATGCGCGGCGTGGTCTTGAAGTCGATGCGCAGACCGTCCGCCGCGCTGGTGACGGCGACGTCGCCATACCAGGGATCGCGATAGGTCCCGACATAGCGCCCGGCCGGCAGTGACGGGCCGACCTTGGCGGGTGTAGCCTTCGCCGTGGCCAGCGCCGCCTTGCCGCCGGCCATGCGCGTGGCCATGAATTCACCGAACCGCTTGGGCCAGTCCTGGTCGGGCACGCCGAGATAATGGTCGGCCAGCAGGTGGGCGACGCCGCGCAGCAGCGCCACGTCCTCCGAATTGACGACGACGGCGATGCCGACATCCTGGTCGGGCAGCAGGATGATGTGCGTGATCGATCCGAACACCCCGCCGCCGTGCGAGATGATCCGCGCGCCGCGATAGTCCTCGACTTCCCAGCCCAGCGCATAGGTGCTGAACTTGGGCGTCAGCGGCGCCAGACTGCCGGGATAGGGCGTGATCGGCTGGACGGTGACGCCCTTCCACATCTCTGCAGCCTGCGCCTCGCTGAACAGTCGCCCGCCGCCGGGCAGCGCGCCATGGCCGAGCTGGATCTTGAGCCACTGCGCAAGATCGTTGGCGCTGAGCGCGAGCCCGCCGGCCGGCGCCGCCGCCCGCCCTAATTCCTCGCGTTCGTCGAGCACCGAATTCGGCCCGTCGCCGCGCAGCACGCCGCCGATCCGGGCATGTGGAAACGCCCGGTCGCGCGTCGCCCAGCGCGCCTCGTAGGTCGCGGTGGCGCTGCGCATCCCGCCCCGCTTGAGCACCTCCTGCGCCATGAACTCTTCCCAGCTCCTGCCGGAGACTTCCTCGATCAGCTGCCCCGCCACGGTGTAGAGGACATTGTCATAGGCATAGCCCGAGCGGAAGCTGGTCGCCGGCTTGATGTACGCCAAGCGCTTGACCGTCTCCTTCCGTGACAGGCTCCCGCGCGGCACGAACAGCAGGTCCCCGGCTCCCAGCCCCAGCCCGCTGTGATGGACCAGCAGGTCGCGCACCGTGATCTCGCGCGTGACCCAGGGATCGTACATGCGGAACCACGGCATGTGGTCGATCACCTCGTCGTCCCAGCCTATCTTGCCGCGGTCGACCAGGATGGCGAGCGCGGCGGCGGTGAATGCCTTGCCAGTCGATCCGGTCTGGAAGATCGTGTCGGCATCCACCTTGGCGGGGTCGCCGAGCTTGCGCACCCCCCAGCCCTTGGCAAGCGTGGTCTTGCCATGCTCGACGATGGCGACGGCAATGCCCGGCGCGCCGGTCTGCTGGCGGATCTGCTCGACCTTGGCGTCGAGCCCGGCCGGCGGATCGGCCAGCGCGGGCGCGGCGAGCGCAAGCAGCGGCAGCGCGGACAGATGGCGCAGGATCATGCGGCGATCTCCTTGGCAGGGACGGAATGGCGCCGGACCAGCCGCGCCAACCCGATCGTCAGCAGCGGCAGCACGAACACGGCGAGGAACAACCAGGCGAGCAGCCGGTAGCCGCTGGCGATCAGCGCGATCAGCCCGACTCGATCGGCGACGAACATGCACACCAGCAGCAGCAGGCCGGCGATCGTTGCGCGGGAAGCTGCGCCCAGATCGCTGCCGCGGCGGCGCCGGACCACTCCGGCGATCCGTTCGTTGATCGCATGCACCGCGCCGGTGCCGCTCTCCAGCAGCGCCGCGAAGATCATCGTCTGGAACAGCAGGTGGAACACCGGCGCGTTCAGCTGGCGGAGCAGGAAGTCCGACGGCAGCGTCTCGGCGCCGATCGCGGGGTAGAAGGCGACCATGCAGACGAAGAACAGGATCGCCGGCGCCATCGCCAGCGGGCCCGCGATCACCCCGGCGATCACCGCGTCGCGGGTGCTGGTCAGGTGGCGCAGCACCGGCAGGATCACCACCGCGCCGATGATGTTGTAGCTGGCATAGGTCAGCCCGCCCGACGCCCAGCCGTCCCATGGCGCGGGCGTGGCGAAGCCTGCCGCGATCCGATCGCCGAAGCGCCACAGGCTGAGCGCCAGGAACAGCGCATAGACGCCGTAGAGAAGGAAGGAGACATATTTGAACACGCCCTCCACTGCCCGATTGCCGAGCGAGACCGTCGCCAGGATGCCGAGCGCCAGCAGCACCGCGCCGGCGACGCTGGGCCAGCCGAACATCGCTTCGCCGATCGCCCCCGCGCTCGCCCCGAACACCGCGAGGATCAGCACGACGAACAACAGATAGGCGATCTCGAACGCGATCCAGGCCGGGCCGAGCAGATCGGCGAAGAAGGCGCGATAATCGAGCGCGCCCACCATTCGCGCATAGGCGAAGGTCGCCGCGGCGATCACGCTCCAAAGCAGCATCGCCAGCAGCATGCCGGCCAGTCCGCCCCATGGTCCGGCCGGCAGGAAATATTCGGCGAGTTCGCGCCCGGTGGCATAGCCGCCGCCGATGATCACTGCCTTCATAGCGAAGCCGGGCAGCAGGAAGCGCTGGAACCAGCTCGATCCTGCCGCCGCGCCACTCATGCCAGGCAGCTCGCGACCAGCGCGTCGAAAGCCGCGCCGCCGCGCATCGGATCGGCCACAGGCAGTCCCAGCCGCGCGCTTTCGCGACGCATCAGTGCCAGCGCCTCACCCTCGTCCAGCGCGGAGGTGTTGAAGCTGAACCCGCCGCAGCGGATGTTCGGGTTGGTACGACGCCCCAGCGCCAGGGTCAGCTCGATGATCTCCTCGACCGTCGCGACCTGATAGCCGGCGGTGCCGAGCATGTCGGTACGCCCGGGCTCGTGGCACACGACGAACACGTCCGGCTGGCTACCATGGAGCAGCCCCAGCGACACCGCGGCATAAGCGGGGTGCGCCAGCGAGCCCTGCCCTTCGATCACGTCCCAATGCTCCGGCCCTCCGTCGGGCGAAAGCATCTCGGCGGCTCCCGCCTCGAAATCGGAGATCACCGCGTCCATCGGCATGCCGCCCCCGGCGATCATGATCCCGGTCTGGCCGGTAGCGCGAAAATCAGCGTCGACGCCGCGCGCCACGAACGCGCGCGCCAGACCCAATGCGGTGTATTTCTTGCCGAGCGCGCAATCGGTGCCGACGGTCAGCAGCCGCTTGCCGCTACGCTTGCGCCCGGTCGCGACCGGAATGTTCGCCGGCGGCACACGGATATCGATCAGCTGCCGCCCCAGCCGCTGCGCCGCGTCGCGCAGTTCGGGGATGTCGGCCAGCCGCATGTGCATGCCCGCGACGATGTCGAGCCCGGCCTCAAGCGCCTCGACCAGCGACGCGCGCCAGCTCGCCGGGATCACCCCGCCCGAATTGGCGACGCCGATCACCAGCGCGCGGGCACCCGCGGCGTACGCTTCGGCCGGAGTCATCGGCGGCAAGCCGGTGGTGACCGTCGCACCAGGAAGCGCGAGTTCGCCGACGCACTTGTCCGGCGCCCAGTCGCGCAGCCCCAGCGCGGTCTTGGCGAACCCGCGCTCGGTGACGTCGCCGAGGAACAGGAGGTAAGGCTGCGGCAGCGGCCGCAAGTCGGGACCGGGATGCTCCATGCTCATGCAGATGCTCAAAAATCAGCGCCGAGCGTGACACCGATCGTCCGCGGCCGGATCGGCGAAGCGGAAACCGCAGTGCCGGGGCGCGTACCGAACCCGCCAGCACTGGTCAGCCCGCGCGAATTGGCGAGGTTCTTGGCGAAGGCCGTCAGGTTGAAGGCGCCGAAGCGCGCACCCGCCCGCAGGTCCACCGTCGCATAACCGTCAATTGCCAGCCGGCGGCCATATTCGGTGCGGTACGCATCGTCGAAATCGGCTTGCTGGTCGCTCACCAGCCGGACGTTGCCGCCGACAAACGCCGTAGTGCCGCCGCCGATACCCCACTCATAGTCCGCGGAGAGGTTGGCGCTCCATTCGGGCGCATATGGCAGCCGATCGCCGGCGAAGCCGCCATTGCCCTCGGGCAGGTCGTCGCGGAGGGCGGCATCGTTGTAAGCGACGTTCATCACTACGTCGAAGCCGCGGGTCGGGCGGAAGGTGGCGGTAACTTCGGCGCCTTGGCTGCGCGCGGAGTCGCCATTTCCGTCGGCTCCGATCGGGCCGATGCCGGTCTGATAGACGACCAGCACCTGAATGTTGCTCCAGTCGAGATAATAAACCGAGGCATCCAGGGCAAAGCGACGATCGGGAGTTTCGCCGCGGATACCGGCTTCATAGCTGATCAGCGTGTCCGCTTCGAAGAAGCCGGGGAAGGCGGCGCCCGCGCCCGGGGGCACGACGTTGGGGCCGCCCGGCCGATACCCCTTGGCGACCCGGGCGTAGAGCGATGCGTGATCGCTCAGCTCGAAGCGCGGCGACACCGACCAAGTGAAGACATCCTCGGACGAGCGGCCGTTGGTGATGTCGGGTCCGATCGGCGAGCCCGAGAGCGGCAGGAGCGCCCCGTCGAGCAACTGGCGGGTGTGCTGCTCATTATGACTGTACCGAGCGCCGCCGGTGATATCGAAGCGGGGGCCCAGGTGCACCGTCACGCTGCCGAACCCGGCATATTCTCGGTACACCGAATCGAGTTCCGCACGCAGGAATTCCGGGAACACCGCGTCCGCGCCACCGGGGCCGAAGGGCAGCGTCAGCGTGGGATCCAGCGCCTCGCCGGTGTCGAGGGCAAAAGGCAGGTACCGCTGGAAGATGCGCCCTTCCTCGCGCGTATAATAACCGCCGATCAGCCATTCGACCGTCGTGCTGGACGGCGAGGCGAGGCGGACCTCCTGCGTGAACTTCTTGGAAGAGACCTCTGCGGGCAGTGTGATGCCGCGAGGCCCCGGCGTACCCACATCGCCGAAGAACGCGTCGCCGATGCCCGCAAGCTCATAGCTGGCGTCGGTCGCTTCCTTCTGCTTCGTCTCGCTGTAGCTGGTCGAGGAGACGAGCGAGGCGAACCCCAAGTTCCAGTCGATCACGCCATTGTAGTTGCGATAGTCGACGTCATTCCGGTCGGGATAATATTGCGTCCGCGTGAGCCGGCCGTCGGTTGATGCGCCTGTATTCGGGTCCGTCTCCAGCGGCTCCAGCGTTACGGGGTCGGCATCGAACGCGGCGCGCGAATTGGCGCGGATGTTTTGCGCCAACGCGGTCAGCCGTACCGAAAATGAGTCGCTGGGCTTCACCAGCAACGAAGCGCGTCCGCCATAGCTGGTGACGTCGTTGGCGTTCTCACGATCGATGCCCAGCGTGTCGATGAATCCGCCTTGCTCACGGTAAAAGCCGCTGACCCGCAGGGCGGCGATGCGGCCAAGTGGTATATTGACGACGCCGTTGGCATTCCAGCCCATGTCACCGTCCGTCACCGTCTCTATTCCAGCCTGTGCGCGCCCCTCAAACGCTCCAAGGCGCGGCGCCACGGTTACGAACTTGACGACGCCGCCGAGCGAATTAGCGCCGTAAAGAGTACCCTGCGGGCCGCGAAGCACTTCGACCCGCTCAAGATCGAAGGGGTCGATATCCCCGGCAAGCACCGCGCCATTGCTCTGGCCGGTGCTGGCTCCGAACGGAGTCTCGTCGATATAGATCGCGGTGGTCGGGCTTGCGCCACCGGTATTGATGCCGCGGAGCACGACACGGGTCTCGCCGGGATTGCCTTGCTGAAGGCTGAGGCCGGGCACCAAGGCGGCATAGTCGACGAAGCTCGTGGCTTGCTGCCGCTCGAGCCGCTCGGCACTTACCACCGAGATCGACTGCGGCACTTCGAGCAGGGTTTGTTCGCGCTTCTGCGCGGTCACGACGATCTCTTCGTCCGGCGCGATCCCCTGCTGCGCCGTTGCCTGCTGCGCATGGGCGCCGCCGGCAAGGGCGAGCGTTCCCGCCGCGGTTGATGCCGCCAGCAGCGCGCGTGCGGAAAAGGTGAAGCGGTTCATCGTAACTCTCCCCAAGAGTCCAGAAGCTCAGCGCTCGAACTACTCCGTGTCGGGCATCCGGGATTGCCGCCGAAGCACGGCAGCACCGTCGAATTTCGACAGGTCATCTGCAGCTACACTGCGCGACCGGCGACTAAGCCAGAGCACGATGTTGGCTGATACGCATCTTCTTCAATTCTCTAATCAGGATGCTATTATCCTGATCAGATAAGAGTCAATCAATATTGCAGTCTTGTTGCGATTGGTGCGGTGGACGGCGCACGGTGGCCCCACACCTGTTCCGGGCAGTCGATATAGCCGTCCGCATAAAGCACGCTTGGGCGCCGGTCGGCGGCGAGGAAGGTCGGGCCGTCGAGATCGACGACGTCGCATAGCTGGCCGAGAAGAAACGCGGGCGCCATCGCCAGGCTGGAGCCGACCATGTTCCCGACCATCACATCGAGGCCTAGTTGCCGCGCGCGGCGGGCGATGGCGATCGCCTCGGTGAGCCCGCCGCATTTGTCGAGCTTGATGTTCACAGTGTCGAAGCGCCCGACCAGTCCGTCCAGGTCCTGGAGGCTAAGCGCGCTTTCGTCGGCGGCTATCGGTATGGACGAATTGAACCCCTCCAAGTCCGCTTCCCGCCCTCGCGAGAGCGGCTGCTCGAGCAGGGCAACGCCGCAATCCATCAGCGCCGCGACCAGCGGTTCCAACGCGTCAGCCTCGAAGCCCTGGTTGGCGTCGACGGCCATCCAGCATTCCGGTCTCGCCGCGCGGACGGATCGCACCCGCGCAATATCGAGATCGAGGTCGCCAGTCAGCTTGAGCTTGAGCGCCCGCGCGCCGCCATAGGCCAGCGCCGCCTCCGCCATCGCTGCGGGCTCGTCGGCTCCCAAGGTGAAGGTGGTCAGCAAGGGCTTGGGTTCCGGCAGGCCGGCCAGCCTCCACACCGGCACCCCGGCGCGCTTGGCGTCGATCTCCCAAAGCGCGCAATCCACGGCATTCCGCGCGCCACAAGGAGGCAGCGCCTGCTGGAGCTCGGCGCGCGTCATGCCGCTGGCTAGTCCATCGCGTACCGTCTCCAGCGCTGCCGTCATCGCCGGAATGTCGTCACCCAGATAATAAGTGCCGCTCGCCTCGCCTCGCCCGCTATGCAAGCCATCGCACAGCGTGAGGACCATTACGGGCGATTCAGTGAAGACATGACCGGAGATGTGGAACGGCTTTGTAAGGGGAAGCCGTTCCACCGCCACGCCCACGGACAGGCGCATCACCACAGGCCTAGAACTCCGTCCCGAAAGAGATCAGCTTGTAGACCAAGCCGACCCACAGGATGATGAAGGCGGCCAGCACCAGCAAGACGCTCCATAGCTTGGCGAACCAGCCGCGCTTGCCGCGCCACACCAGCCAGGCGTTCCATAGCGCGAGCCCGAAGAGCCCGAAGAAAGCTAGCGTTCCCGCTACCTGCAACACCAGGATCAGCCAGTCGGTGGAGCCATGGCTTTCGAAATCCTCAAGTCCGGTGATGATCAACGCCCAGCCGATCAGCACCGCCAGCACCAGCCATGCAAAGCCCCGCACCGCGCGATAGGTGCGCAGCGCCTCGCCCTGCAGCGCGAGCTGCACGCCATAGCGCCGGCGCGCGAACCAGCCGACCGGCCAAGCGAGCGCAGTCAGAAGAACGATGGCTATGCCGAATAGCAGGGCAGGCATCAGCCAGCCTGAATCCAGCGCGGCGGGCGTCCGGTACCAGATCATGAAGGGCGAGACTTCGCCGAAGCTCCACCGTGCGACGTTGCCGTCGATAACCTGCGCGGCGAGCCGTTCATGACCATAGGCGTCCTGCCAGACGAACGGCGCCACTTCGATGAGCTTGCGCGGGGCGCCGCCAGGGCTGGTCAGTGCAGGAATAACCGGCCGGCCATCTGCGTCGAGGCCGATCTTGGTATCGCCAATCAGCCCGATGACCTTGGCGAAGCTGGAGTCGATCCGACGGCTGTTGGTCCAAGTGCCGACGAGCAGCTTCGCATGCTCCTTGGCGGTCGGCAGCTCGACAGGCGGCGCGTCGTTCGCCGCGGGCAGATACCGGTCGGCGAACTGCTCGAACAGCGCACCGCGCAGGACCCGGGTGACCCCGTCCTTGCCGTCGCTGTTCATCGAGACATAGAGCCCGATATTGTCCTGCGGGAAGATCCAAAGATCACTGTGAAAATAGACCGTGTCGCCGCCATGCGCGATCGCGCGGTGACCGTTGATACGCTGTTCGTAAAAGCCCAGGGCCATGGTGTTGACCGCGGGAATGGCGCTCGGCTGCGGCGCGTGCATCAACTGCGCGGTCGCCGGGCTGAGCAGCGGCCCGCCATTGTTGAGGTGGGCGATCATGAACTTCGCCATGTCACCGCCGCTGATCGCGGAAGCGCCGGCGGGTGCCATGCCGATCAACTCGTATTTCTGAGCAGGACCCGAGCCTAGCAGATAGCCCTGCGACATATGCGGCTTCAGCCTGGCAGGAAGCGGCTGGCGGAAGCTGGCATATTGCATCCCAAGCCTGCCGAAGATGTTGCGTTCGACATAGTCGTCGAACGGAACGCCGGCCACCCGCTCGACGATGTAGCCGGCAAGCGCGGTTGCGTAGTTGGAATAGGCCGGCGTGGTTCCCGGCGCATAGATCCGTTCGGGAACGCGGTGCTTGACCACCGCACCCAGCGCGGGGACGGGCTTGTCGAAGGTCAGGAGGCCCTTGATGATCTCCTCGAACCCGGCGGTGTGAGTCATGATGTTCCGCAGCGTGACCGGCTTGCCCTCGAAGGGCGGAATCTTGAAATCAAGATACTGGTTCACATCGGCATCGAGATTGAGCTTGCCCGCCTCGACCAGCTGCATCACCGCGGTCCAGGTGTAGAGCTTGGATGTCGAGCCGGGGCGGAACAGCGTCGTTGCGGGATCCACCGGCTTGCGCTTGGCGACATCGGCATAGCCGAAGCCGCGTTGCGTCACGACTTGACCGTCTTTGACGACCACGACGACTGCGCCGGCGACATCGCCCCGCGCAAGCGCGTACGGCATGAAGCCGTCGAGCCAGGCGTCGGCGTCGGCCTTGGTCAGCACAGGCCTGGTAGGTTGGGGGCTCGTCGCGGGCGGTGCTTGTGTCTGCGCGATCGGGGTGAGCGGCGTCGGCGCCTGGGTAAAGGCCGGCACTCCTATGGCGACGGCCAGCAATCCTGCCGCCAGCATCCTCAGCGAACGTTTCCACATCGCGCTTCCCCTTGTGCGTCTGCCTGCGCCACCGCCCCGTCGTTGCGCCGGTTTGCGTCAGCGGCTAGGCTATGTCCTCGTTGAACTAGCTACGCCTGATTGAGACATGATGATCCTATTCGGAAAAATGTCAAACGGAGGTGCTGGATGGCCACGCGGCTGAAGGCGGAGCAACCGACGCTGGGCGCATTGTTGCGCGCGCTACGCGGACGGAACCGCTGGACTCTCAAGGAGATGAGCGTGCGCAGCGGCATTCCGGTCTCCACGCTGTCCAAGGTAGAGAATGACCGGCTGACGCTGACCTACGACAAGCTTCTCCAGTTGAGCCAGCGCCTCAACATCCGCATGTCCGAACTGTTCGCGGAAGCCGACTCGGCTGCGGACTCGCCGGTCACTGCCCGGCGCAGCATCGGCGACCTGGATCGTGCAGTGCGGGTCAACACCGCCAACTACGACTATTATTATCTCTGCACCGAACTGCGCCGGAAGCGGATGATACCGGTCATTACCCGGATCCGCGCCAAGTCGGTCGAGGAGTTTGGCGACCTGGTCCGCCACTCTGGCGAGGAGTTCATCTACATCGTCAGCGGCCGCATCGTCGTCCACACCGAATTCTACGATCCCGTCACTCTCGAGACGGGGGAGTCGATCTACATCGATTCCAACATGGGCCACGCCTATGTCACCGGCGAGGGATGCGACGAGGCAGTCGTGCTCGGTGTGTGCTCGAGTGCAGAGGACGGTCTGATGAACTCTCTGTTGACTCTGCATTCCTAACCTCCCCGCCCTCGGCGCGATGTCTCCTCTGCTCTTGGTCTGAACGCATGCGCGGCATCGCCCGGCTTGCAAAAGATGAAAGCCTCGGCAACCCTGCCCCCAGGGGAGAATGATGATGAAGCCGTTTCTGATCGCACTCGCGACGACCATCGCCGCGCCCGCGCTGGCGCAAACCGCGCCGCTTCAACCCGCACGGTCGGGGACGACTTATATCCATGCGGGCACGCTGCTGGACCGGCCGGGTCAACCTCCGCGCGGCAACAGCACGATCATCGTTCGGGACGGGAAGGTCGTGGAGATACGCGACGGCTTTCTACCCGCCGACGCGGGGGCGGTGCTGATCGACCTGCGCAACGCGTTCGTCCTGCCGGGCATGGTGGACATGCATGTTCACCTTTGGGGCATTGGCGGCGACCCGATGCGCGCACGGCTGGAAGCGATGACCAGGGACCGGTTCGACAACCAGATGACGGCGGTCGCCAATGCCCGCGCGACCCTCGCGGCCGGCTTCACCTCGGTACGCGACCTGGGAGGCGATCCGCGCGGCGTGCGGGCGCTCCGCGACGCCATCGATGCCGGGATCGTCGAGGGGCCGACCATCACCAATGCCGGCGAGATGATCTCCGTAACCGGCGGGCATGGCGACGACGGCAATGGCCTTGCCGAGGACCTTGCCGACATGGTGCATTCCAAAGAGATCAACCTGTGCGATGGCCCGGACGATTGCCGCCGTGCCGTGCGTGCGCAGGTGGCGCTGGGCGCACGCGTAATCAAATTCGCGGCGACCGGCGGCGTGCTTTCGAACGTCAGCGGCGGCTTGGGGCGGGCGATGACGCCCGACGAGATGCGGGCGATCGTCGACACCGCGCACGCGTTGGGGCGGAAGGTGGCTGCGCACAGCCATGCGGCGGAAGGGACGAAAGCAGCGCTCGAGGCTGGTGTCGATTCGATCGAACACGGCACCTTCCTCGACGACGAGACGATCAGATTGTTCAAGGCGAAGGGCGCCTATCTGGTGCCGACCGAAATCGCTCCTGTCGCGGCATTGGCCCAGGCACGTGGGGGAGCACTGCCCCCGGCGACGATCGCCAAGGCGGAAGCGGCCGCCGCAGCGATGGCTGCCAGCCACCGCCGCGCCTACGCCGCTGGGGTGAAGGTGGCGTTTGGCACCGATACCGGCGTATCGAAGCATGGTGACAACGCCACCGAGTTCGCTCTGTTGGTGAGGAACGGCCTCACGCCGACCCAGGCCATCGCCGCGGCAACCGTTGGGGCTGCCGACCTGCTCGGACGCGACGAGATCGGCACGCTCGCTCCCGGCAAGGCGGCCGACATCATCGCCTTATCCGGCTCGCCGCTACAGGATGTGACCAGGTTGGAGCATGTCGATTTCGTCATGCATCGCGGCAAGGTGGCGAAGGAACGATCCGGCGCCATGTGACGAAAAGCCTGGCCGCATAGAGGCGCTGCGGTGGGTTGGCGTGCGCTGGGCACAAAAAAGCCGCCTTGGGTTTATCCGAGGCGGCTTGTGTGTTGGTTGCGGGGACAGGATTTGAACCTGTGACCTTCAGGTTATGAGCCTGACGAGCTACCGGGCTGCTCCACCCCGCGACAATTGCGATATCGGTTCAGGATACGAACGGAAGGCGAGCCTTCCGCAAGGCCGACTGGCCGTCGCGCCTTATTGGCGCGGTAGCCTAAAGCCGCGGATGCGGCTGCCGGCGCCTGAGGCCAACGAACAAAGTGGATGGGTTTTTTCCGTGCTGTTTTTCTGGGGGACACCGGCTGCAATGCCTGGCGGCGACCTACTCTTCCATCGCTTGAGCGATAGTACCATCGGCGCTGTCTGGTTTCACGTCCGAGTTCGGGATGGGATCGGGTGGGTCACAGACGCTATGGCCACCAAGCAATGAAGCCGGTGTGCCCAGAACGGGTCCCTTGTGGGGACCCGTGAACAGGGGGTTTCGATCGATGCCCGTGCAGGCTGTGTGTAATCATCACGCTTCGAACAAGCGCTCTGGAAGTTATCCAGGGCTGTTGTTGATGGTGGAACTCTCAAGCGCGAATAGGACAATTAGGACCGGTTAGCTCCATGCGTTACCGCACTTCCACATCCGGCCTATCAAGGTCGTGGTCTCCGACCGTCCTAAGAAATCTTATCTCGAGGGAGGCTTCCCGCTTAGATGCTTTCAGCGGTTATCCCGTCCATACATAGCTACCCAGCTGCGCTCTTGGCAGAACGACTGGTACACCAGAGGTATGTTCAACCCGGTCCTCTCGTACTAGGGTCAACTCCTCTCAAATTTCGACGCCCACGGCAGATAGGGACCAAACTGTCTCGCGACGTTCTGAACCCAGCTCACGTACCACTTTAATTGGCGAACAGCCAAACCCTTGGGACCTGCTCCAGCCCCAGGATGTGATGAGCCGACATCGAGGTGCCAAACAACCCCGTCGATATGAGCTCTTGGGGTTATCAGCCTGTTATCCCCGGCGTACCTTTTATCCGTTGAGCGATGGCCCTTCCACGAGGGACCACCGGATCACTATGACCGACTTTCGTCTCTGCTCGACTTGTCAGTCTCGCAGTCAGGCTGGCTTATGCCATTGCACTCTAACAGCCGGTTTCCAACCGGCCTGAGCCAACCTTCGCGCGCCTCCGTTACTCTTTAGGAGGCGACCGCCCCAGTCAAACTACCCGCCACAGAGGGTCCCAGCACCGGATAACGGTGCGTGGTTAGACAGTAGAGAACAACAGGGTGGTATTTCACATTGTGGCTCCACCACGGCTGGCGCCATGGCTTCAAAGCCTCCCACCTATTCTACACAGTTGTTCTCCACTGCCACTCTGAAGCTGCAGTAAAGGTGCACGGGGTCTTTCCGTCTAACCGCGGGTACTCCGCATCTTCACGGAGAATTCAATTTCGCTGAGCATGTCCTGGAGACAGTGGGGAAGTCGTTACGCCATTCGTGCAGGTCGGAACTTACCCGACAAGGAATTTCGCTACCTTAGGACCGTTATAGTTACGGCCGCCGTTTACCTGGGCTTCATTTCGGAGCTTGCACCCCTCCACTTAACCTTCAGGCACCGGGCAGGCGTCAGGCCCTATACGTCGT